>WQUY01000011.1 GCA_009781855.1 Oscillospiraceae bacterium
CGCGTCCACTTCCGCATTTTGCGCTTGACTAAACTACCACTTCACCTCCACTTTGTCAACACCTTTTTTTCCTTTTTTTTCCTCCCTACTCACTTTCCTCACGCGTACCCGGGTGTGTCGTTTTATCTTATCATTATAAGTAGCAACAATCTAACCAAAAACATCTATCAATCTATAAATTATTCTGATATAATGATTGCCATGCAATCATCATATAGAATCTAAATGCATATATCATTTCGGCGCACCAAGTCTGTTCTAATTGTGACGCAAAGCTTTGCGCCTATGATATAATGATTGCCATGCAATCATCATATAGAATTTAGATGCATATATTACATCATATATTACATAAGGAGGAGGCAAGTTTTGGGGAAGATTGTTAAGAAGACGAATGCCACAACGGGTGGTCCGGTTTTTGTCGATGTCGATGTCGATGAAAACAAAATTGTGCGCGTATACCCCATGGATTTCACCGAAGATGACCCGGCATCCTGGACGATTGAAGCACACGGCCAGAAATTCACACCCCCGCGAAAGACAACGTACATGGCATACACGGCAGGCTACAAAGCAATGGTTCACTCCAACAGAAGGGTACTCTATCCACTCAAGCGCATAGGTTTTGATGTCAATGGTGCGCGCAACATTGATAAGCGCGGCGAGCCTGCACAAGGCGGCGACCCGCTTTATCCCGGTTATGAGCGCATCAGTTGGGACGAAGCCTTTGACACCGTCGCAAACGAGATGATGCGCATCAAGCGTGAGTTCGGGCCGGGTGCAATCCTTGCAGAGCCCTCATCACACCATCTATGGGGCAATGTAGGTTACAGGCATAGCACATTGTTCCGCTTCATGAACTTTGCGGGAATTACTTATGCAGACCATAACCCTGACTCATGGGAAGGCTGGCACTGGGGAGGTATCCATTCATGGGGCTTCACCGGGGGACTCGGCAACCCTGAGCAGTGGGATCTTATGGAAGACACCTTACAAAACAGCAATATGATTGTTTTCTGGTCTGCAGATCCGGAGACCAATAGCGGCATTTACGGCGCTCACGAAAGCACAGTCCGCCGTCAATGGCTGCAAAAGCTCGGCTTCAAAATTGTATTTATCGACCCATATTATAATCATTCCGCAGTGCTTTATGCAGATAAATGGCTTGCGCCAAAAATCGGAACAGATGCGGCACTTGCCGTCGGCATTGCCTACGTATGGGTAACAGAGGGGCTTTACGACAAGGAATATGTCTCCCAAAAAGTCCACGGCTTTGAAGAGTTTAGAGATTATCTGACCGGAAAAGGCGAAGACGGCATTGAAAAGACAACCGAGTGGGCAGAGTCAGAAACCGGCATTCCCGCCGCAGAAATCCGCGCATTGGCCAGGACGTGGGCGAAAAGCAAAGTCCAACTGGCCGCAGGCGGTCTTGGCGGATGGGGCGGCGCATGTCGCGGCCCCACCGGGATGGAGTGGGCACGCATGATGATTGCCCTTGCCGCACTCCAAGGACTCGGCAAACCCGGCAGCAACATGTGGTCAACCACGCAAGGAGCGCCCACTGATTACAGCTTCTATTTCCCCGGTTATGCCGAGGGTGGAATCTCCGGAGACTGCGACAACTCAGCGGCAGGAATCACATTTGTAAACCGTATGTTCGACGGGGTCAACAGTCGCCCGGTTCCTTCAAACCTCAATGTGCCGCAGGGTGTGCATATACCAAGGTTCAAAATCCCCGAAGCATTTATGGGCGACGGCAAGATCAAATGGCGAGGCAAAGGTTTTGTCGGCGCATCTATAGAACAGCAGTTCCATGAGTACAGCTATCCTATGGATGGCTATTCGCGTATCCAAATGTACTATAAGTACGGCGGCCCACATATCGGAACTATGGGCAACACCAACCGCTATGCCAAGATGTATAGGTCAGAGCTTATGCCTATGGTGGTTTCGCAATCCATCTGGTTTGAGGGCGAGACTCCGTTTGCCGACATCATCTTGCCGGCATGTACAAACTTTGAGCGCTGGGATATATCCGAGTTTGGCAACTGCGCAGGATATATACCGGGTTCATTCTCACAGCCCAACCACAGAGTTATCAGCCTCCAGATGAAATGCATTGAGCCTTTGGGCGAAACCAAATCAGACTACGAGATATTCCGCGGGCTTGCTCAGCGGCTGAATATCGAAGGGCCGTTTACAGAAGGTAAGACCGAATTTGACTGGGTCAAGCAATACTTTCACGCAACGGATCTCCCCAAACTGATCAGCTGGGAAGCGTTTCTTGAAAAAGGCTATGTGGTAGTTCCTGATAATCCAACTCGCCCGAGGACACCTGCTTTCCGTTGGTTTGCAGAGGGTCGCGAACAGGATGTCCCTATGCCGGGTCAATTCCGTCCAGGTGATACAATCCAGCGCAAAACACTGCAAACGCAAACCGGGAAGATTGAGCTGTTTTCAAATAGCCTCCGTCGCTTTAATAAATCACTTGCCGACAAGGGTCTCCCGGAGGACGAAACCCGTCCACCACTCACGCAATACATCAAACCGTGGGAAGGCTGGCACTACGAAAACACAGAGAAATACCCATTGTCAGTACTGTCGCCGCATCCGCGCTTTTCTTTCCATACTATGGGTGACGGCAAAGATGCTTTCATGAACGATATTAAAGATCATCGCGTCAAAATAGGTGATTATGAGTATTGGATTATCCGCCTTAACAGCAAAGATGCAACAACAAGGGGCATCAAAGATGGCGACATCGTAAAAGCGTTTAATGATCGCGGCGCTGTTATTTTGGCTGCCCAGATTACTGAACGCGTGCCGCCGGGTATATGCCACTCTTACGAGTCGGCAGCGGAATACAAACCCATAGGCAAGCCCGGTGAATCGGCAGATCGCGGTGGTTGCATCAACCTCCTGAGTTCTGATCAATTCATCGGAAAACACACTTCGGGAATGGCCACACAGCACTTCCGTATCGAAGTTGAAAAATGGGAAGGGGGAAATTGATTATGGCAAAACAGAGATACCTGGTCATAGACGTTAAACTTTGTCATGACTGCAACAACTGCTTTATCGCGTGCAAAGATGAGTTTGTCATGAACGACTGGCTTCCTTATTCCAAAGCTCAGCCACGCCATGGCCCGCGTTGGATGAATATATTACGCAAAGAGCGTGGGCAATTCCCACGCATCGACTGCGCGTTTTTGCCTATGCCTTGCCAGCACTGTGTGCAAGCTCCATGTGTGAAAGAACATCCAGATTGCGTCACAAGACGTGATGACGGCGTTGTGCTCATCGACCCGGTAAAATCCAAAGGCAAGAAAGGCCTTGCCGATAGCTGCCCCTACGGCGCGATTTACTGGAACGAGGGTGAGGAAATCCCACAAAAATGCACTATGTGTGCCCATCTGCTTGATAATGGCTGGGATATGCCACGCTGTGTCCATAGCTGCCCAACAGGGGCTATGGCACTGCACACCGTCGAGAAAGCTGAGATGGATCAAATCATTGCTGCCGAGGGCTTGGAGCAATACAGGGCGGAACTCGGAGCAAACCCGAATGTGTATTACAAAAATCTCCACAGGTTCACAAAATGCTTCATCACCGGCGGCATTTTAAAGAGCGGAGACTGCGCTGAGGCAGTTAAAGTGACTTTATCCGGTGATGCTCATGCAGAGCAGGAAACAAATTATTTTGGCGAATTCAAATTCGACGCCCTGCTTCCCGGCACATACACCATAAAAGCAGGCGGCAAAGAAAAAACCGTGACTATCGAAGAATCTTTGAATATCGGAAATATAGAAATATAACTAAAAGGAGAAAGTGTACATGAGTAAAAAGTTTGCAGCATCTGAAAAAAAATACGAAATGATTGTCGAAAAAGATGTAATGGTAGAGATGCGCGATGGAGTCAAAATCCCTGTTGACATTTACCGCCCTGATGCTCCGGGTAAGTTCCCCGCACTTTTCGCTTTCTCGCCATATGGCAAAAATTCGCAGGTTTTCGAAACACCACCTCAACCCTTCGGCAAATCAATATTTGAGGCCTCTGTAGAATCAGGCGACCCTAGATTCTACGCTTCAAGGGGCTATGTGTTTGCTATCGCAGATTTTCGAGGACTTGGGCATTCGGAAGGTGAATATGTTGGGTCTTTCAACAAAAAAGAGGGCGAAGATGGATATGATATCGTAGAGTATCTGGCAAAACAGCCTTGGTGCGACGGTGGCGTCGGGCTTGCAGGCATCTGCTATTTTGCCAACGCTCAACTCAGGATTGCAACTGAGCAGCCACCAAGCCTCAAATGTATCGCACCGTGGGAAATCTATGGTGCGGACGCATACACTCAAGCCATATATCCCGGAGGTGTTTTGGATATTTTTTGGTATGGGTTGTATACAGGCACATACCCTGCCCGCTGCGGCTATGCAATCAACAATGTCAAATCGTGGATGCGCGAGAATATCTCTCCAGAAAAGCTCAAAAAAATGGTCGATGAATTCTCTGCCGACCCTGATTTGAGGCAATACCCATATCTATACCATCTACTTCAATATCCGGAAAAGAATCCCATTTTGTTCGATTACATGCTCAATCCACTAGACGGCCCATTCTGGAGGGAACGCTCTGTCATTGAGCAAATTGACAAAATCAATGTTCCAACATATGTAGGCGGCCCATTTTTCAGTTTCTTTATGGATCCGCAGATCAGCGTGTACAACCGCCTGAACAAGGATGTACCGAAAAAGGCATACTTCTATTCAGATATGGGCGTTCGTCCATGGTACACAGATCATGACGAGCTTCTGCGTTGGTATGACTACTGGCTAAAGGGCATCGACACGGGCATCATGGAGGAAGACGATGTTAGGTACTACACCACAGCTTTGAACAAATGGCAGGGGGCAAAACAATGGCCGCTTGAGCATATGGAGTATGAGGATTTCTACTTCAACAGCTTGGGCAACTTATATCCAACGCCCGAATTATATAACGACTGCCCGGACAGCTTTGTGCAGGAACCGCTATTTGTATCTGAGGAAAGAGGCATCGTAAAATATGTAAGCCCGCCGTTGGCAGAGGACATGCAGGTTTCAGGTGCGCCGCGTGTCAAGTTCTACGCTTCGATAGACCAAGACGACACCACCTGGCGTGTTGAGATTCGCGAGGCAGATTCAGACGCTGTTTATCCACTGGCATCCGGTTGGCTGCGTGCGTCGCTGAGAAAACGCGTTCCCGAAAAGGATACTCCTTGGCAGATTGCACACGACTTCACTGAGTATGATTATGTAAATCCGGGCGAGGTCTATGAATATGAAGTGCAATTGCGTCCATTTTCTCACCTGTTCAAAACAGGCAAGCAGATAAAAATCGAAATTTCCAGTATTGATGTACCTACCGATTGGGCTACTTATGATGTATACTGGCATGTATGCAAAGCGCGTACCACTCTGCATAAGATTTACAGAGACGATGCGCACCACTCGAAGCTATCGCTGCCTGTGGTCAAATAACGATTCTATATTTCTCAATTTCCCCAAAAGGAGCCAAACATGCCAGTAAAGATCCCCGACCAATTGCCATCTAAAGACGTACTCGAAAACGAAAACATATTTGTTATGACTGAGCATAGAGCTATGAGCCAAGACATTCGTCCGCTTCGCTTGCTGATACTTAATCTCATGCCTACAAAAGTCGTTACCGAAACACAACTGCTCAGAAAACTCTCTAATTCGCCTCTGCAAGTTGAGATAGAGTTTTTGCAAATGCTCAGTTATACATCTAAGAATGTTGACCCTCAGCATCTCGAATCTTTTTACACTTCATTCGAGAATGTGCGCAACAAGTATTATGACGGCATGATTATAACCGGCGCCCCGGTGGAAAATCTTGAATTTGAAGATGTTGACTACTGGGGCGAACTCTGCGAAATCATGGAATGGACATCACACAATGTCCATTCCACATTCCACATATGCTGGGGTGCTCAGGCTGCACTGTATTACCACTACGGCATACCAAAGTATCCTATAGGCCCAAAACTGTCCGGCTTGTTCAAACACAGTGTTTTAAAGCCTCAATCCCCCTTTTTCCGTGGTTTTGACGATGAGTTTTATATGCCACACTCCAGGTACACAGAGGTGCTTCAGTCCGATGTGTTGAAGATAAAAGACCTTGAGCTTCTATCCGTCTCTGATGAGGCTGGAGTTTTTGCCGTCAAGTCCATCGACAATCGCCGAGTGTTTGTAACGGGTCACCCGGAATATGACGCCGACACCCTTGCTCTTGAGTATTTTCGTGATATAGAAAAAGGGCTTGCTATTGATGTCCCGAAAAATTACTTCCCAGGCGATGACCCCTCAGCAACCCCGCATGTTTGTTGGCGCGCTCATGCGCAGCTCATGTATTCCAACTGGCTTAATTTTTATGTATATCAATCGACCCCATATGATATAAAGGATGTGGGAAAATGAACCCCCCGGCGGTTTTACCGGGCGGATTGGGGCTGCTCTGAAAGCCCTCAACATTAAAAGTCCCAAATTGGGACTTTTGATGTTCGTCTGAACCGATTGCGTTCGACTCCCGGCAATTAAACCCTTTCATTCATTGTAAAGCTTGCCGTTCTCACTACGCCAAACATTGGAATTACAAGGCCACCGCTTAAAATGTCTGCTCTGTAGTACGAAAGTGTTCCACTAAATTGATAGTCTGCAAGTGTGACCGTCATGCCATAGTAATCTGCCATCAAATTTGCCAAATGTGATGCCACCAAATAAAACTGCTCATCAACCGGAGCTGACGGCCTGTAGGTTATCATTGCACCATCCCTATCGGCCATCCTGTATATAAGCCTAACGATCACACCTACCTCATCATCAATAATCACGGTGACCGAATTGCCATAAGGATCTGTAATATCAAACTCCCAAACAATCATATACCTGTTTGGCTGTCGGATATCTATAACCAGTGACGCAAAACCTTCCGAGACCGATTTTTCATCAAAAACAAATTCAAATGTCCCTCCGTAGAAAAACCGAATTATCTCCAAAGCCGCCCTATCCCGGGCGGCTTCGTGATCCAGTGCGTTCCCGGTAATCATGGGCAGGATTTCAGTGTTAGCGCTCCCTGCGAGCGCTATGCGCTCGACCAGGGTCAGTTCGTCTGCCGCATCAAAGCTCAACCGTTGCGAATCCGCAAAAACCAGATTGTCTATCCGCCTTAAATCGGTGAATTGTGCCACAACATTTGGCAGAAAGAAACTGCCAATAATTATCATAACTGCAACAGCTATTGCCATATAATGTCTCAGTTTCATGCGCCCATCTCCCATCGGTTTTGCCGGGCGAGTTTCCGCCCCTAAGCTTTCTTTACTATTCGGCTTTCAGCTTGATTGACACAGTCGTTCCTTTTCCAAGCTCAGACTCAAACACCATTTCGCCTCCATGCAACGCAGCTATCTCATTGCAGAGTGCCAAACCCAGTCCAACACCACCTTGTGACCGAGCCCGGGATTTATCTACCCTATAAAATGCGTCTTTTATTTTGTTGAGTTCATCCTCCGGTATACCTCTCCCATTGTCGGTAACTTTAAGTGCACACATTCCTTCTGAAGTTGTCGCAGAAATATATATGTCTCCACCGCCGTCTATTGCTTTGCGCGCATTATCAATTAGATTTATTATCAGAGACATAAACAAATCCGGCTCAATCATACATACACCTTCATCGCATTCATATCTCAGCGTTATATCATTTTTTTGCAGAATTGGTTTGCAGAGCTTCGTCACATCCTCTGCTATTTTTGCAATGCGAATCGGCACAAATGTAAAATCGCGTTTTTTCAATACAATCAGATCCAATAGCTTCAGCGACAAAACTTCAAGTCTACGGCCTTCCATAAATATATAGTTGGCTGCATCTTGCTTGTCTGTTTCAGATAATGAATGCCCTCTGAGCAGGTCAGCATAACCGATAATTGATGTAAGCGGCGTTTTCAGTTCATGGGCAAACCCTCCCATAAACTCTTCTTGACGCCGCATCGTGTCTTTCATTTCATTGATATTGTTTTCAAGTTTTTCCGTCATATTGTTAAAATCAGCTGCCAAAATTCCGATTTCATCCCTGCCATTCATTGCCGCTCTGCAACTCAAATCACCCGAGGCAATCGTTCTGGTCACCCTTGAGAGTCGCCTGAGTGGCTTGGTCATCCAATGAGACAGCACCCAAGACAGCGCTGCGCCAAGAACGATCAGCACTATAAAAAGCTGCCGGTATATTGTTTGCTGATACTGCCTGCTCAAAAATATTGGGCTCAGGTCATAAATGCTTTCCAGAAATAGTGTTCGTGTGCCGAATTCTAACTGCCCAGCGATTTGAAGAAAGTAAGCGCCTTCTTCATTGCGCAACGTGATCATTGCAAACTGCTCAGAACTCACATTTCCTGTCAGGTCATCGCTGAAGAATGTCCTTTCTGCGTTGTCAATCACCGCGAGATTGCTCACAAACACACCTGGTTCACGGCTGACATATATTATTCCGCTAGAATCGGAAAGGCGCAAAGCCAACCAATTGTGGCCGCCTTGCGCATCGAGCCTTGTCAGCGCATCTACAAGTTCCTCATCGGCGCCGCCTTGTCGGTTTGCCTGAGTCGCTTCGCTGACTGCCGAAAGCGTAAAGAGAATCAACCTGTGCGAACCTGCCGCAACATCTTGCAGTTGATTTAAAGAACTGCCGGTTGATGCAGATATCAGCACGCTACCGCCAACACCATACGCAAGCGCCAGCATGACGGTAAAGGCTATCATCAGTTTTGTTCCGAATTTCAAATTTATCCCCTCCGACTAAGGCAAAGTGTGCGGAGGCTTCCCCGCATTTACACTTCTAACCGATAGCCCACTTTATACACTGATTGCAGTCTGTCTTCCCATCCGGCTTTTTTTCTGACACGCTGGACATGCAGATCTATTGTTCGGCTATCTCCGAAATAATCACTTCCCCACACGCGTTCATAAATCGTTTCTCTATATAGCGCCGTCCCAGGGTTACGCGCAAACAACAACAGTAGCTCATATTCTTTGCGTGTCAATGAGATTTCCTCATCGCCCCTCTTGACAATCATAGACAGTGTGTCGATGTTCAAGCCTGCAATTTCGATCATTCGACCCAACTTATTATATCTCCTGAGTACTGTTTCAACCCTTGCCAGAAGTTCAATTATTTCAAAAGGCTTTACAATGTAGTCCTCTGCACCCATTTTCAGGCCTTTGACTCTATCCTCGACCATATTCTTTGCCGTAATGAATATCACTGGCATATCGAGATGGCGAATATACTCCATGAGCTCAAACCCACTAGCGCCCGGCAGCATGACATCCAAAAGAATCAAATCAAAACGCTCTGTTTCAAGTATGTCAGCGGCCTGGAGCCCATCAAAAGCACATTTACACTCATACCCTGCTTTTGTAAGGCTCATGCGCAAAAGGTCAGATATCGGTTTTTCGTCTTCGACTATAAATATTTTTATCATATTTTTTCCTCAATTACTATCAACAAGTTTTTTCATCAATTCATGTCTTTCGGGTATGGCGCGGGCAAGGGAAACAGGTTTGAGGTTTGCATCGACAAAACAGTGACTGCTTTCGCCTTCGAGCAAAACATTGCCGTCCTGATTGACCACAATATAGGTCACCTGAAATCTCACACCCGAATATTTCGTTAATTTCATCTTTACTGTAAATGTTTCACCGTAACGTGTAGGATATTTGTATTTAAGCGCAATGTCGGTAATTGGGCTCATCAACCCCAATCTCTCAGTTTCAACATACGCAAGGTTTACACTGTTGAAGTATTCTGTTCGGGCTTCCTCCAACCATCGCACATAGTTTGAATGGTGGACAATCCCCATTTTGTCTGTCTCATAGTAGTATACCGGACGTGTGTATTCAAACATAGGCTTTCTCCCTCAGTAGACGAGATTTGACTCCCGTCAGCTTTGTAATTAAGAGTTGTGATATTCCATGTGTGCCATTATAATGGACTCACGATAAATTTGCATCTTTTTTTAGGAGGAATTAAAATTGTCTGATACTATTGCCGCAATTGCCACCGGTACAGCGGTGTCGGCAATCGGGATAATTAGAATGAGTGGAGATGAGGCGATTAGCATTGCCTCCAAGATTTTTCGTGCATCAAGCGGAATTAAGCTTACCGATGCAAAAGACAGGCAGATGCATTATGGTGCGCTCACTTGTGCGGACGGAACACTCATAGATCTTGTATTGTGTGTTGTCTCACGAGGCCCAAACAGCTACACCGGAGAGCATACCGCTGAATTTCAATGCCATGGTTCTCCACTGGTGCTTTCAGAGGTTTTGAAAGTGCTCTTTTCATTAGGGGCAAGGCAAGCTTTGCCCGGTGAATTTACTAAAAGGGCATTTATGAACGGGCGCTTGGATCTTGTACAGTCCGAGGCAGTTATCGATTTGATTGAATCAGAGACGCTTTTTGCAGCTCAAAATGCCGCAGGGCAACTGCAAGGTGCAGTGGGTATAAAGCTAGAAACTATTTACTCCTCTCTTGTAGATGTTTCGGCTCATTTTCATGCCGTTATCGACTATCCTGATGAGGATATCGATGAATTTCAAATGCAGATCTATATTGCTGCACTTGTGGGTGCAAAGGAATCGCTTGAGCGTCTGCTGGAGACGCATAACAGGGGTAGGGTAATGCTTTTGGGTGTGCCTACCGCAATAATCGGGCGGCCTAACACCGGGAAATCATCTTTGCTCAATGCTCTGCTGGGCTATGAGCGTGCGATAGTCACAGACATTCCGGGCACTACACGTGATACGATAGAAGAAAAGCTGGTGTTTGGCGGTGTTGTGCTGCGCCTTATTGATACAGCGGGGCTTAGAAATACGGATGATACGGTCGAAAAGCTCGGTGTCCAGCGCACATTATCCGCAGTGAAAGGGGCAGGGCTTGTCATTGTGGTTCTTGATGGTTCGATGCCGCTATGTGAAGAGGATTATGAGGCGCTGCGCTCGATACCGCCCGATGTGCCAAAGGTCGCTGTAATCAATAAATCGGACTTGCCACCGGTTCTTGATACTCATACCATATCACAATTGGGGCTTGACTATTTGCATATATCTGCTCAAACCGGCGAGGGCATTGATGCTTTTGACGCAAAAATAAAAGAAATGTTCCCTTTACTTGGCATTTCTCCAACCGGCGAGATTATAACAAACGCCCGTCAAGCCGATGCTATATCCAGAGCACTGGAGGCTGTACAGCTGGCAATTGATGCAATCGCTGTGTCTGTAACGCCGGACGCTGTTTTAACCGACATTGAATCTGCTTTGTCGTGCTTGGGTGAGGTTACAGGCAAGACCATGCGCGAGGATATTATCACCCGCATTTTCGAGCGGTTTTGCGTGGGGAAGTAAATCCCTGCTTTAGCTGATGGGAGTCGAACTCCTGCCAGCTTTATAAAAACCAAAGTCCCGGTTAAATCCGTAATTCGGATCATAATCGGGACTTTGTTTATATATTTGATATGATGTACCAACAAGCTAATCCAGATGCAACTTTCCGCCTGCAGCAACCAGCTTCTTCTGTAACTCCGCAATGTCTATATTTGCAAAATCACTTGTCATCGCAGCCGCAGTCCCGGCCGCCTCACCAGTCACGGCACAAGGAGGAATAACACGCGTTATATCCCACATTTCATCAGTGACTGAAATATCACGCCCGGCAGCCAAAAGGTTTGTCACTTCATGTCCATACATTGTTCTAAATGGAATCTCATAAGCCGGCCCTCTTTTGCGCCAATCTCCGGTCATGCCTATACTGTCTTCCATGTATTTCCTGTTTTCTTCAGCATCCATGGTGTACGCACCAACAAGCCTGCGCGACATCCTCACCAGCGGTATGGATGAAATCGTGACAGGCAAATATGATTTGTCGGTATTGTGGTGTTCTTGAATATCCATAAACATCTTCTCATGAGCCGCTATAACCGCTTCGCTGAGCTCGTCTCCGTCAACACCGGAAAACCGCACATTTTGATCAAGGCTTTCTACCTTGACATTCTTGTACTCTTCACTTGCCGCCGAGTTTTGCCCTACAGGCTCCCTGCCCGGCACCACATCAGCAAGACCAAACATCTTTAGCTTTACTTCTCCGCCCTTGATGTAATAGTACCAACTCGCAAGACCATTACCCTTGCCGTGAAGCGCTGTCTTTGCACCTGCAAGATGACAAACATCGGCATCTCCGGTGCTGTCAATTACGGATTTTACAGCAATTGCTGTACGCCCGGATTTGTTTTCTAAAATCACATGGGTAATTGTTTTTTCTTCTTTCTTTACCGCACAAACAACGGTGCCATAAAGAATTCTAACACCCAGTTTCGTCAAAAGCACTTCGGCTCTAAGGGCAAACAGATGCGGATTATATTGGGCCACAAATCGCTTTTTTGTTCGTTCTTCTTTAGTGCCACCATTTAACCACGCCTCAGGATATGTATCAGCTTCCGCTCCATGCTCAATTGATAGCCGAAATAGCTCTTCAGCAATGCCAAAGACAACTTGGGTGCCTTCTCCATCACACAGCGGCAGATATATTGTAATCAGACCCAGTGTGGCCATGCCTCCAAGCCCAAATTCACGCTCAACAAGCACTACCTTTTTGCCACCTCTCGCAGCAGCAATAGCTGCTGCTATTCCGGCAATACCACCACCTGCTACAAGAACCTCACATGAATCGGTTACGTCCAACTTGCGCTCCGGCTCAATTAAAAATTGATTCAAATTTACCTACCTCCAAATATAGAAGAACAACATGTTTTTTATGCTAAATTATAGCTTTCATACAATGCTTTGTAAATGCTACGGCTTCCTGATTTCAGCAAACTTCGTTTTCCAATTTTGGATTTGAAATAAACGAACACAATTACTACATTGCTATTACACGCCAAATATGATACATTCTTTTTGGTTGCAAAACAAACGTCAAGCAAGAATGAAACAAACCGTTTTCAGATTAAACGAAAGGTGGCCTTTGTGTGACTTATTTACAGATGATGTGCTTTACCAGTTTGGCCACAACGCAAAAAATGTCTGAAACGGCAGCATCCCTTGGCCTTAGCCTATCGACCCTTTCAAAATATATTGACAGAATGGAAGCCGAACTTTCAACAGTTCTGTTTGAAAAGCAACTCTCTCGCAGGGTTTTGACTCGCGAGGGTGAGTTAATATACCCAAACATCAAATACATTGTCAAGCAATACGATGATTTGCGCACCGAGATATCCGGAATCACTTCTTTCTATGATTCGTCCATCAAGATCGCTATAGGGTTTCAGCAGTCCCATATCATGCGACAACTGACAGCCTTTATGAAAATAAATCCTAACATGAAAGTGAGCATTGTTGAAGCTTCGGCCAGCGAGGTATGTTCGCTGCTTGATTCCGGAGCTGTTGATGTCGGAATTGTATATGAGCAGATCATCAACAAAAAATACCCGCTCTCTTACCCACTGAGTACGAACAGATTATGTGCCGTCGTATCCGAATCTCACCCTCTTGCAAAATGTGAGGCTATTGAACTCAGGCAACTCCAAGACGAAAAGTTCTTTCTATACAAAGGCGACACATTGATGTATCAATATCTGCTTAACGTGTGTATCGCAAATGGATTTGTTCCGCGTGTCGAACAAAGCAAAATGCGCATAAGTACTATCCTTATTAATGTTTCTGCCGGCAACGGTGTTTCTCTTTTGTCAGAAGATACTGTTGAAATGCAGGATATCGAAGGTAATGTTGTTTTGAGCATTAATGACCCTCCGCATCTCACAATGTGTGCTGTATGCAAAAACGAACTTCCAAAAAAATCACTCGGTGATTTGATACGTTTTCTTAGCAAAGAAACCCCTAGGTAAGCGATGATTAAGTCGCAATACGAATACCGACACAAAAACTTGCCAAACGGCGATTGTAAACATTTAATGTCAATTTGTATAATATCGCATATTAAATTGTATAAAAGCTGCCCATTATGGACGCTTTTATTGCAATTTCCATGCGGTATTTTCATATATTTGCCATAATAAGGAGTGTATTGTGATGTCAGAGATGCGTGTAAAATTAGCTTTAGCACCCACGATGGGCAGAGAGGTCGTTGTTGAAGAGGTCATTTTGGATCCACTCGGTGATCATGATGTAAGACTCAAGGTCGTAACCTGCACCATTTGCCATAGTGATATCCATGCAAACACAGGCGAGCATGGAGAATATGAAGAACCCGGAGCTGCAGGCCACGAAATTTCCGGCATAGTTGTTGAGGTTGGCAAGAAAGTCACATATGTCAAGCCCGGCGATCGCGTGCTATGCAGCGAAGTACGTCAAGGTTGCGGCAACTGCGAACAATGCTACAATGACAGGCATTGGTTCTGCGAAAATATCCCTCCGATGTCATTTCGTGTTGCCAGTTGCTTTACCAGGCTCAATGGCGACCGAATAACCCAAACTTGCTCCGGAACTGCCGGATTCGCAACATACACAAATGTCCATGAAGCTATGCTATGCAAACTTGATGATGACATTTCCTTTGAAGTCGGTGCAGCACTCGCTTGCGGATTTATGTCGGGCTTTGGCGCAGTTCTGAACCGTTCAAAACCAAAACCGGGCGAATCTTACGCAGTTATGGGTTGCGGCGGCGTGGGCTTATCCGCTATCATGGCTGCAAAACATGCAGGCTGTATTCCAATCATCGCCATTGATATCAACCCCGTTAAACTTGAAGCAGCAAAGAAGTTTGGTGCAACACATTGCATCAATCCAAAGGAAGTCAAAGATACAGTTGAGGCTGTAAAAGCCATTACAAAAGGTTTTGGCGTTGACCACAGCATGGTCGCTGTTGCAGGCCCAGTAAAGCGTACCACATGGGATCTCACAGCTCCATATGGTCAAATGGTCGTTGTAGGACACGAACATCCACGCAATGAAGGCATGGAGGAATTTAATTTCTTCGACTTCCTGCTCGGCAAAAAGCTCACAGGTTGTGTCATGGGCGGTGTAACGCTCAGGCGCGACATTCCAAAATACATGGAGATGTATCGCAATGGCCAAATCGACATCGACGCACTGCTGTCCAATTGGTTCACACTCGACAATATCCAAGAAGCCCTCAACGATAGTGAGCGCGGCGCACTAAAAAACATCGTCGTTTGCGATGATGATTATGCCAAAGCAAAAGGCTTGATATAATGGGAGCTCGACTCCCGCCAACTAAAGGAGACACCACAATGAGTTTATTTGCAGCCCCTAATCTCACAGATGAGGAAAAGCGCATACTTGACGGAGGCGAAGGCATAGTCAAGCAAAAATGTATGGAGTATCTGGTGGAGCTGTGTCAGATTTCCGGAGCTGAGCGCCTTGTTGACCTCAACGGCACCGGAGACATGCACACACCCGGACTGAATCTGAGCCAACATCATGTGATTACACTCGATGAACTTTCTGATTTTGCAGACAGAGGTGGGCGTTTCAAAATTCCCACATTTGCAGATAAATCGCCTTTTATGGATCAACCCCCCATCCACGGTTGGGAGCATTGTAATCTATGTGCAGGTAAAAGACCGGACGCACGTCAGGACGACCCCATTTTTCACGAGAAAGCAATGCAGCGCGAAACATTTCAAATACTACAGAAGATGGGGCTAATCACCACCCACTCATGCGCCAATTATTTGGTTATGTCGTATCTGCCGAGCGTTGGTCAGCACTGCTCATGGTTTGAAAGCAGTCAGCAAACATATTGTAATGCTACACTCGGTGCAAGAACAAACTTTGACGGAACTCTGGCCACATGCCTTTTGGGTAAAGCGCCCTACTATGACATGCATATAACTGAAAATCGCCACGGTACGATTATGGTAACTACAGACAGGCTCATTACCAGCGATATTGAGTGGGATGTCTATGGTTTTGCAGTCGGTGAAGCTTGTGACGTTGAAGTGCCCATTGTCAACAACACAGTAATCCCCAACACAACACAATACCAAAAGTTCAACTCAGCTATCGCAACCGGCGGGGCTGTACGCATGTACCACCTACCTGGCATCACCCCGGAGGCTCCCACAGCCTCATTTGCCGCAGGTGGAAAACCCATAAAAGAATATATACATATTGATGAGGCCGCACTCAGACGCACATATGATGTGCTCAACTATCGCAATAAAGATGACATTGATATGGTATATCTCGGATGTCCTCACTTGAACATCGTTGACCTTATGACGCTTGCACTTAAACTCGAAGGCAAAAAGTGCAAGATTCCGCTCTGGATAGTCACTGCGCCTTGGCTCTATGCCCCCGCTAAGGAGCTTGGATACTTAGAAAAATTTGAAAAAGCAGGTGCCCTGCTGCTCAGCGGCACGTGCCTTGCCGCTGTAGGCTCAGTGCCGGATGGCGTCCGCAACATCGCCGTGGACACTGCAAAGCAGGCCTACTACATCACCGGTTGCTACCCTGACGAAAACGATCCCTTATATGTCAGTTATGGTTCCACGGACGAATGTATTGACGCCGCTCTTACAGGCAAGTGGCGCGGAGAATGGAGATAGCCTATGAGCAAGCGATTTTATGGGCGGTGCGAATATCCCGGCCAAGTAACTGCTGAGGCAATAGTTGCACCAAAGTACCTCCAAGGCTTCACAAATGTTGACCCTTTCAGTGGTTACACAACAGAGCGAAATCATCCTCTATGCAGAGTACCATATACCGGAAAGGTTTTGGTATTTTACTCACCTCGCGGTTCCGGAGGATTTTTGATGTATGGATTTGGAGCAAAACCAGCAGCATTTGTTCATACAAAATCCAGCCCACTTACGGTCGGAGCAATTGTGCAAGCACGCATTCCATCGATTTCAGATTTTGAAGAAGACCCACTGCCATTCATCGAATCAGGCGATACCGTATTTGTAAATGCGGACGAAGGATATATCGAAGTCACAAAAAAAGGATCTGCTTAAATTTTTGAAAGTCGGCATTTTAATCAATGCCGACTTTCAGAAAACATTGAAGCAAGCATATAGGGGTGATTAACTGGTGGGGTATAGTTTAGAGTTTAAGTCAATGAGCAAATCTTTCCCTGGTGTCAAAGCACTTGACAATGTCTCATTTCGTGCAGATGGCGGACGCGTGCTTGCTCTGATGGGAGAAAACGGTGCGGGAAAGTCAACGTTGCTGAAAATATTGGCAGGTGACTACTTCGCAGATGAGGGTGAATTTTTGCTCAATGGCATTTTGCAAAATTTCACATCTCCATACTCAGCAATCATGGCGGGAATCAGCGTCGTTTATCAAGAGCGACAAATGATACCTGCCTTGAGTGTAATGGAGAACATTTTTGCAGGTGCCTTGCCAAAAAACAAACTGGGTCTGATTGATAAGCCCAGATTAAAAAAAGAAACCATGGCGCTCATTAATAAATTTGAACTTTCAATCGACCCTTCGGTGCCTGTCGGGAGCCTCTCAGTTGCTCATCAGCAAATGGTTGAGATTATGAAAGCTTATAGACGCGGCTCTGCTGTTATCGCCTTTGACGAACCCACTGCGAGTCTCGCAGAGGAAGAAATCACAGTCTTATTCAAATTAATTGAAGCGCTCAAAAAAGAAGGCAAGATTGTCATTTATGTATCTCATCGTATGCCGGAAATTTTTGAGTTGTCGGATGACATTGTCGTCTTGAAAGACGGTGCACTGGTTACCACTTTTATCACAAGTGAGACAACTGTTGATGAGTTAATCACATCAATGGTTGGGCGCGACATTGGCGACACTTACGAAAATCTATCCCGCAATACAGAAGTTGGCGAAACGTTGCTAGAGATCAAAAATCTCGTCACCCATGACGTTCATAACATTGACTTTTCCCTAAAAAGGGGTGAAATCATTGGTTTTGCCGGGTTAATAGGCGCAGGAAGAACAGAGCTTGTGCGTGCAATATTCGGTGCCAATGAAATCACTTCCGGTGAAATAATTTTCGAGGGTCAAAAAATCGATTTCAAATCACCTTTTGATGCAATCAAGGCCGGATTCGCACTCTGTCCTGAGGATAGGAAAGAAGAAGGCCTGGTACTCTATCGATCTATAACGGACAATGTGAGCATCCCTGTACTATCAAAAATACGCAAAGCCCTCATCCTGGATAGGAAAGCTGAGGCAAAACTTGCAAGCACCGCAGTTGAAAAGTATGCTGTCAAGACACCCGGCATTGATAAGCTTGTTGTTGAACTGTCTGGTGGAAATCAGCAAAAAGTTATTCTCGGCCGGTGGACAAATGAGCTCATGAACACCAAGCTTCTCATATTGGACGAGCCCACAAAAGGTATCGATGTTGGTGCAAAAGCTGAGATTTACCAGACCATCTGCGACTTTGCAAAGCAAGGCATTGGCGTTATCTTCATTTCCAGCGAACTCACAGAAGTAATCGGGGTGGCCGATCGGATTTATGTAATGCGCAACGGGCGTATAACCGGCTGTGTAGACCGCAGTGATGCAACAGAAGAGGGTATCCTCTCACTTGCCATGGCAGATAAGGACGAAACAGGAGGTGATGCCCAGTGAACATCAAAAAGATTGCACATTCAAAAATTTTTACGTTACTGATTCTGTTAGCCATAGTAATCGCTACATTTACGATTTTGTCTAACGGCGCATTTCTACAACCGAGAAATATCAGAAATATATTTCAAGCAACAGTTGTTGTTTCCCTTTTGACAATAGGCGCGGGTATGCTCATGATTTCCGGCCAAATCGACTTATCTCTGGGCGGCATTGGTACTATGTGCGCCATGATGGCAGCATTTTTGATGCGTTCCGGTCTTCCTTGGCATCTATCTATGCTCGCAGCTTTGGTGCTTGGCGCGATTTGCGGTGCTTTTAATGCTGTGCTTGTAAACGAGTTTAATTTCCAGTCATTTATTGCCACACTGGCCACAGCATCAATAGCACAAGGCTTTATGGCGGTAATCAGTCAAGGCAGGCAGATTGACATTTCTGACCGCACATTCAACTTCATCGGCGGTGCAAGATTCTGGGATGACTTAATTCCTTTTTCACTAATCATTTCCCTAGTCCTGTTGGTACTTTACGGCATTATGCTCAAAAATACGAAATTTGGCAGAAGCATCTACCTTGTCGGTGGAAACGCAGATGCGTCTCGTCTGGCTGGGCTGCGCCCAAAACGCATCTCTTACCTGCTATTTATGAATGCCGGTGCACTGGCAGCACTCGCAGGTATGCTGCTCGCAGGCAGAATGATGACTTCAAATACTGTCGGAATAACTAACGCACAGTTCCAGGGGTTGACAGCGGCAATCCTAGGCGGCATAGCCTTTGGCGGCGGCAGCGGTGGCATGGGTGGCGCTATGATAGGCATTCTCATACTCAGCACATTCAACAATGGTATGACCATGATTAACGTGCCCATGCATTGGCAAAGTGTAGCTTCCGGTTTGGTGCTGCTTTCCGCACTAACCGCTGATTTTCTGAGTTCCAGAAAACGCACATCAGCTTGATGTCAGGAGGTAAGTATGAGTATCAAGTCACTTTCAAGAAAACTGCTTCTTGTCAGCAACAACATCGCTATCTTGCTTGTTGCAATTGTAGTTATTCTCGTATTCTATAGCCAGAACCCAAACTTTCTGCACGATGATAACATCAGAAACATCATGCGTTCCATGGCATTTGTCGGCATACTCACCATCGGAATGGGTATGTTGCTCATCGGCGGCGAGGTCGATCTTTCATCCGGCGCTGTAGCTGGTTTGAGTGGGGTGCTCGTTGCTATGCTCATTAACACAGGCATACCCTGGGGCTGGGCGATAGTCATCACTATTGCCTTTGGTGCATCGCTGGGGCTCATCAGTGCGCTGCTTGTTAATGTATTGGGCTTCATGCACTTCATTGCTACACTTGGGCTGATGTCTGTGTACCAAGGTGTAATTCTTGTAATCACCAGAAATGTGTTCATTCCTGTTCCCAATGAGGGCTTTAGACTGATTGGGGGGACATCTTTTGGCAATATCGTTCCGCTCCCATTCATTATCATGCTGGTATTAATGATTGCGTATACGCTTGTACTTTCAAACACAGGATTTGGGCGAAGTGTTTATATGTGCGGCGGCAATCGAAAATCTGCACGTTTGGTTGGAATCAAACCTAAAAAGATTTCCTACTTTCTTTACATCAACAACGGTGCACTCGGTGCACTTGCCGGTGTAATAATTACCTCACAAATGGCCACAGCTTCTCCTGTCGCTGGCCAGACTGGTTCCATTGATGCAATTACCGCAGCTGTTTTAGGTGGTGTTGCTTTTAAAGGTGGAAGCGGCGGCATGTTCGGTTGCTTCATCGGCATATTGCTCATCAACTCTTTTAGCGCCGGGCTGACCTTTGTCGGATTCCCTCAATACTGGCAGATTGTCGCGCGTGGCAGCCTCCTTGTGCTCGCACTGTGCCTCGATTATGTGATTTCTGGTGCGCGTAGCCGTGCGCTGGAACATGCACTGAGGTCTCACAACTAATGGGTTATAGGTGTGCCGTTAAACACCTAAAAAATAATAAAGTGAAAGAGAGAACCACGATGAAAAAAACCTTGGCTATTTTACTCACATTGGCAATGATGCTCCTGCTTATTGCCGCATGTGCTGACAATGGCGGTACTGCACCTACACCTGGTGGAAACGACAGCAACAACGACAACGCTGCAACCGGTGAAGCTCCACCTGTTGGCGACCCAATCATTGGAACAACTGATGAGGTTGTAGACCACCATGCCCGCCGCACATACCGAATCGCTTATACGCATTATGATAATAGCATCCTGCAAGAACAAATGTATGAAGCGTTTGTCTCCCTGCAAGAAAAATACAATTTTGAACTTGTGCGTATGACAGGTAATACAGATGATGAAATCTACATCACAAATCTTGAAACCCTCATTGACCGTGGCGATATAGATGGCTTCATTATTGAGACCACAAACTCTGTCCAAAATGCTGTTTTGGCTATGATGGAAAGATCAGGCATCCCATCGATTAACCTGTTCACAGAGTATTTTGACGCTCAGGGCAGAGTGGTTACACCCACAGTTGGTCTGAGACAGCATGATGTCGGCTTTGCCGCAATGCAATACCTCATAGATAATCGCGAAACATGGTGGGGCGATGTGGATTCTGCCAATTTCGGTGTCATCGGCATAGACTTTTCAGTATCCCCTGCCCTTCATTATCGTACACAAGGCTTCCTGGATGCTTTTAGAGAAGCTTTCCCTGGTAATGAAAATGTATTTGAATGGGATAGCTTTGCTGCCGGTCAAGCTTTCTGGTTCGCACTTGAAGGCGGCTTCGATCCTACAATACAAATCGCATCTGCAAACCCACATGTCACGCATTGGTTCGTGGGCGGCACTGTAGAGAGTTATTCCATGGGTGCGGCACGCGCAGCCGAAGACCTCGGTCGAGATGATCAATTCCTCGTTACAACAGTTGGGCATCCTCTTATCGTTGATGAGTGGAATAATGGCTACGACGGAAGCAAGAGAGCCGTCGTGGCAATCAGTAACTATGCCTATGCCACACCAACCTTACTCGGGCTAATTGCTCTGATTGACGGTCGCGCAACACCTGAAACACTATGGCCGCAATACCTCAACGATGGTGATTTAAGGGCTGTGTGGGAAGCGACTTCAGAAATCATCACAAGAGATAATTATCAAGATTTCCTAGACAGAATGGAAAGAATCTACGGCCCTTAATAATCTGCCGGGAGTCAAGCTCCCGTCAGTTTAAGGCTTGTACACTTTAACACTTTCAGGTAATGAGCGCTGCAAACATTCCTGATAACAAAATATTTTAGGGAGGATATCAATGAACTATCACAGACCTTCATTTATGGAACCCGGATTCCCAACTTTCTCAACGGCTCTGCCATATGGCAACATTCCTGTTGTTCTTCCTGCATTCGAAACACCTATCACACCAAAAGAGAACTTCATCCGTGCAGGTAGACGCAATAACCCTTTGTGGGTTCCAAATCTCTTTACAGATTGTCAAGACTTTAACCCCTGTGAGCAAGCTATTCATAAGTTAGGAAAATTTGAAGCCGGCCCGAATTTCCGTCGTGCCTCTAAGGAAAATTACACATTCCTTGATCCGTTCGGCAACAGTTGGACTTGGGAGGCCACCGTGCAAGGTGCCATGCTCACACCCGGCACCAAGGTTCTTGAAGATATCACAGATTGGGAAAAAGTCATCCAGTGGCAAAATCTCGAAGAATGGACTTTCAAAGAGGTTGCTGAAGAGTTCATGGCGGAGAAACACGACCCCAACAAAGCACTCACTTTTGAGCTTTTCCAAGGCTGTACAGAAATGCTCGTAGCATTCCTTGGCGGCTATGGTGAGGGCATGATGGCAATGGCAGAAGAACCTGAAGCGGTCAAAGATTTCTTCAACTACTTTGTTGACGAAAAAATCAAGTTCTTTGATTACGCATGCAAACTATACCCTATTGACATGGTCACTTATCACGATGACTGGGGCACTCAACGCTCTACATTCTTCTCTCCAAAGATGTTTGACGAACTTGTATACGAACCTACAAAGAGGCTCGTTGATTATGTCCAAAGCAAGGGTGTTATGTTCCAGCTGCACACTTGTGGAAATGTTGAATCACTCATGCCTCAGATCCTCGAAATCGGTTTCGACTATCTCCAAGTGCAACGTAATGCAATCGACATCCCAGCACTCAAGCAGAAGTTTGGTGAGCGCATCGGGTTCATGTTCCCCATAGAGGGACATATTCCCGGCATGGCTTATACCGAAACGCAAATGGCCGAAATGGCGCGCACCTGTGTTGATATGTTTGCAAAAGGCGGCGGTTACTTCCCGTGGATTTTTGAGACCGAACAAAAAGCGCTTTGGGCGTTTGCAACTGAATTGTATTGTTACAGTCGTGAGTTTTACGACAAGGAACAAGGTAGAGGCTAGGTCTCGCACTGAGTATTTTAAATCAGAGGGTCATACTTTATGGTAATTGACCCTCTGATTTGACAAAACTGATATTGAAATGATCCTAAAAGAGGTGAATATATGCGGCTTGAACGGTTGTATTTTGATATAGAGCGTGTCGATTTTTGTGAAAAGTCTGACATATCAAACGGTACGCTCATGCTTGCAAAAAGCGAGCTTGAATTGCTTTGCAAAGACACAGCTTTTTCACGCGTAGAGATTGACGTCGCGGCTCCGGGCAGCGACTGTCGGCTCATGAACGTGGGCGACATCACACAACCCACAGTTCGGCTAGGCAAAGAGGATACCACATTCCCCGGGCTCTCAGGTAAAATGTATACGGTGGGAGATGGTCGGAGTATTTCGCTTCGCGGCGTTGTGGTAACCGAAGTGGTTGAAGTCGATGTAGACATCCCCAGTTATATGCAACTATCCGAAGAGGCCGTTGAAATAACTGACTTTGCAAATATGTGGCATATCACCATAGATGCTTTTGCCGCCCCCGGAATCGCTAAATATGATTATCTGCTTGCATTGAATCTTGCTTCAAAACGTGTGGCTCAATATATAGCCACTCTGGCAGCAAATCTTGAGCCTGATGAAATCGAGATTTTTGAGCTAGAGTCCAAAGATGCTTGCGGAGTGGAGTGTATCGGTCTGACCTGCGGGCTACCTCGTGTGGCTTATCTTGCTAATGTGTTCTGCCACAGACCCTATACAGAATCGCTTATCTATGGTGCCAGTATGCTGGAGTCACTTCCAACCATTTTGCACCCGAACGAGATTTTGGACGGTGCTTTAACCAACCGGGATTACGACAATGCAACCAATGCAGACCCGACTTTTGTATGGCAAAACCACCCCATAATACTGGAGTTATACAGGCGTCATGGCGTTGATCTCAACTTTGTCGGTGTTGTTGTGAGCAATGTCCATCATGAGCTTTCATGGAAAGAAACTAATGCCACTATGGCCTCTGCTTTGCTTGCAAATTACCTAAACGCAGATGCCGTCATCATTACCAAGGAGGGTGGCGGGCATCCGCAAGTTGATATCGGAATAGCAGTAGATACACTTGAAGGCAGATACGGGATTAAGACTGCCATTGTGCTTGTTGAGATGCTTTCGGCAAAAAACGATTCAAATGGACAGATTATTTTCAGTTCTGATTACGCAGATGCGATGGTCTCTACCGGTTGCGCATCTTTTGTCACATTACCTGTAGCTAAACGGGTAATAGGTTCTAATTCCAGTGACTTCAGAGGAAATATGACCATAAATGAAGCTGGCGAAATGACAATTAACCACCGCGCTCTCAAAGGCGGCCAAAGCCAATTGGGATGGACGCGATATGGAAGTTTAAAGTTCTAAGAAAGGAGTATCCAATGTCAAAAAAAATTAGAGTTGTGCATTATATCAACCAGTTTTTTGGACAAATCGGCGGGGAGGAATGTGCCGGAATCGGGGTTTCTGTCGAGATGAAGCCAGTTGGCCCCGGCTTGGGGTTGGCTGCCGCTCTTGGCGATCGTGCTGAAATAGTATGTACGATTATTTGTGGTGACAACTATTTCAATGAGCAGCCAAATGCTTTGCAGGAGGTCTTGGCTGAAATACAAAAACACAAGCCGGATATGTTCTTTGCCGGCCCGGCTTTTAATGCAGGGCGCTATGGGGTTGCTTGCGGTGCAATATGCACTGCTGTAAAGAACCAACTGGGCATTCCTGCGATCACCGCAATGTTTGAAGAAAATCCAGGCAAGGATATCTATGTTTCAGATATCTTTATGCTCAAAGCTCCAGACAACGCGCGCAAAATGGCTGAAACTGTGCAGCGTATGGCTGAATTTGGATACAAAATGCTCGACGGCACCCTTGAGCGCATTCCAGAAGCGGAAGGTTTTTACGAGCGCGGATGGATGGTTGCAAAGAAATATGATGATATGGCATCAAAACGCGTGGTTGACATGCTCTTAAAGAAGTTGTCCGGTGAGCCGTTTGTGTCAGAAATTGGTATGCCTAAAAATGAAAAAATCGAATCGCCCGCTCCAATTCCGCTCCTTAAAGATGCGGTGGTGCTCCTTGCCACAGATGGCGCACTATGCCCGCAAGGGAATCCGGATGGTATGAAGGTCGGTGATTCTGTTGAGTTTTTTGAATACTCCCTCTCCGGCCTAGATTCTTTGTCTCAAGAGGAGTATACCTGTGTTCATGGTGGTTTTGACACAAGCTTTGTCAAGGAGGATCCCAATAGGCTTGTGCCGCTTGATGCAATGCGCGAGCTCGAAAAACAAGGTGTGACTCAATTTCACAACGCTTTTCTGTCCACATCAGGCCTTGTTACCGGGGTCGTTGCGAGTACAAAGATGGGGCAAAAAATGGTTGACTATGTTAAAGATCATAACATTGACGCCGTCATTTTAACTTCGACATGAGGAACTTCAACTCGCTGCGGCGCAGTGATGACCAAGGAGTTAGAAAAGGCCGGTATTCCTACAGTGCAATATTGCAATATGACGCCCGTTGCAGATTCCGTTGGTGTGAATAGGGTGATGCAATCTGCAAGTATTAAGTATCCATTTGGCAACCCCGGTGTTCCTCCTGATATCGAATATGAAGAACGTGTGTCCCGATTACGCTCGGCGCTTATGCGCCTGACCACTCCGTAATAGTGGGGTGCGGGGGCTGGTTAATGGTTTTGTTGTTTTGCCCGGAACGGGTCTCGTCGCCCTACACTTCGCAAAGCACAAAAAAACATCAGCAACACCCTGTCAATCTGATATGCTAATATAACCCCATCGCCCAGCGGCGGTGGAGTATAATAAAACAAAGGAGAATGATATGATAGATTTTATTAAAACCATGAATGACGCTTTTAGTTTGAAAGGCAAATCCGCAATTGTTACCGGCGGTAATGGTGGTATAGGCCTTGGCATTGCGAAAGCGCTGGCTGAATGTGGTGCAAATGTAGCCATTTTCTGCCGCAACATGGATAAGGCAAAGGTTGCACTTGAGTCACTCAATGCTTTTGGCGGGACATATAAGGCTTATCGTTGCGATGTGCTCGACATTGAAAGTTGTATGGGCGCTGCAAAAGCGGCATTTGAAGATTTTGGATCCATCGAAATTTTGGTCAACAACTCCGGTATTGCAGGTGGAGGCAAGTTCCTGGACATGGAGCCAGATTTTTCTGCATGGAACACAGTCATCGACACTGATTTAACAGGTGTGGCTCATGTGACTTACGCTGTGGGTAGATTAATGCGAGATGCGGATAAAGGCGGCTCAATTATCAACATCACTTCTAATGCCGGCACTATTGTCAACAAAGGTGTAGCGATATCTCCATATGCTGTCGCCAAAGCCGGAGCCAATCATTTCACACGATGCATGGCCGTTGAATTCGGCGAGCACGATATCAGGGTAAATGCGATAGCTCCGGGGTTCACTCGTGCCGGGTTTGGAGAAAACCCTGTTCAAATTATACTGGATATGGTAAACGCTCAACAACCGCTCAAACGCATGGGGGAGGCTATTGAAATCGGCGCACTGACTGTTTTTCTTGCCTCAGCAGCATCCGCGCACATAACCGGCGAGGTGATTACTGTAGATGGTGGATATACTTTGCAGGCATAAGCTGCCGGGAGTCGAACCCCAGTGTTCCAGATTGACAGGGTGTTGCTGATGGTTTTTTGTTTCGCGAAGTGTAGGGCGACGAGACCCGTTCCGAGCGAAACAACAAAATCATCAATAACACCCACACATCCCCGAAAACCGGTGTAGGGGCGACCTGCGCTTGGCTACGGGACGATGTGGACATCGTCCCCTGCGAGGTCGAAGCAACACTGTAAATCCAAGGCGTTCTGGTTTATTCAGCGAGAGCCCCGGCAAAAACTTTTGCGATTATTGTCCACTTGTTATCAATATTGATTAAACTCAAGATATCTGTATACAGAGTGTCCTTGACTCTGACTTTCACTCTCGCGACCGCAGTGTGCTCGCTCGTGAAGTCAATTGAGAGGATTTCATCTTGGCGCGGCCAATCTGGGCCATTTGGCGAACTTCCAGCCATGACAAAGTCTGCAAACTCATCTCGGGTTCTGTCGTAGACCTTACCATCTGCTTTTCCATATATGTGCGCTACATCGTTGAATACTTCCTTAAACTTATCTCCATCGCTCTCATAGGCAGCATCAAAGTAGGTTTGCAGAACTGCTTCTATTGCTTTATGTTTCATACGCCCTCCAAAATCACAGAATGTTTTGTGTTACTTACTTTTTGAGCTTAGGATCCAGCGCATCACGCAGACCGTCTCCCAAAAGGTTAAACGCCATAACTGTTATCATTATGAACAGACCAGGGAATGTTGTCAACCAAGGTGCATTACGTATGTTATCTCTGCCCGCCGCAACCAGTTGCCCCCATTCCGGGTTTGGAATGGGTATACCAAAACCTAGAAATGACAAGGATGCAGAGATGAGAATCGTAATGCCCAGAAGCGATGTAAACAGAACAATTATGGGTGACAAACCATTAGGAAGCACTTGTGTAAATATGATTCGAAAACTAGGTAATCCTATTGCTCTTGCCGCTTCAACATATTCACTTCCCTTGATTGAAAGTATTGAGGCTCTTGAAAGTCTGATGAATTGCGGAATCGCTGAAACACCTACCGCAATAATGAGATTGGTGAGCGACCGCCCCAGCGTTGTTATAATTACCATCCCTAACAGAATTCCTGGTATTGATGCTAAAATGTCAGAGAATCTCATAATGACTTCATCAGATGCCGTCCCTTCATAATATGCAGCCAAAGCGCCAAGCATAACTCCAACTATAGCCGCAATCGCAGTTGCTCCAAACCCAATTGGAATGGAAAATCTCGTTGCATATATAACTCTTACAAATAAGTTTCTTCCCATGCCATCAGTTCCGAACGGGAATTGTACATTCGGTGGAGAAAACCTATTTGGTATATCTGATGCGGTTACCGCGTTAAATGGGATGAAAAACGAGCTTGCAAACAGAATAAGCATAACAACGATTATGGCCAGTCCCACAACAGCGCCCTTGTTTCGCAGTAAGTGATGAAATATGTCTGCGAGTTGACTTCTCTTTCTATACATTTTTGACACCAACGCACCAGAAACGTGTTCATTTTTTTCACTCTCCAAATCATGCTTGCTGCGTGTTGCATAGCTTACATGTTCGTGTAAGTTTTTTTCTGTTTCTATACTGACCATGCTTGCATCAGAATCACAGTCAGATGTGGCGTAATTGGTTGCGATTTCATCACCAGTTTTAGCTGCTGGTAAATTGCTATCAAGCGCTTTTGACATATTGTCTACAATCTCAATTTCCCCCACTGTTGCAGCCGTTGCTTGCATACCAAAGACACTGTTTGAAGATTGCTGATCAGATGCATTGGCCTTGCGCGAAGACTTCTTCTTGCTGGCGGTTATGTACTGAGCTTTGATTCGTGGGTCAATCAATGCATACGCCAAATCGACCAACAACTGAACAAGAACATACAGAATTGTGGTCAATACAACCGCACCAGTTGTCGCTGTCACATCGCGTGTTGCAACAGATTCAACAATAAGCCTGCCTATTCCGGGCCATGCAAATACAGCTTCAATAACCGCAGTACCTGCAATTGCAATACCCAGGCTAATGCCCATTATAGTAACAATCGGTATGAGTGCATTACCCAGAGCATGTTTCCTAACAACAACGTTTTCCGGCACACCCTTAGCTCTCGCAGTCCGCAAGTAATCAGATCTCAGCACTTCAAGCATACTCGACCTGGTCTGCCTTGTTGCAGAGGCTAGCAGCATCATTCCGGCACAAACAGCAGGCATGATTACACTCAAAAATCCGTCCCGAAATCCACCTGCAGGCAACCAACCCAGTTGGTAGGAAAATACTAGGATAAGTAACATCCCAAGCCAAAACCCCGGCATGGACATACCCACCATAGAGAATGCTGTTATAAGGCTGTCTGCTAGTTTTCCTGCACGTCTTGCAGCAAGTACGCCTAAAGGGATTGATAATGTCGCGCCAACAAGAAACGATCCTGATGCCAATATAAGTGTGTTCGGCAACCGAGACATGAACATAGTCCAAACACTGACTCCACTGCGGTCACCCACACCCAAATCACCTTGGATTAGCCTAAACATATATCTTCCATAGCGAACCATCAATGGGTCATCTAATCCAAGCTCTAATCGCAGCGCAGCAACTGCTTCAGGAGACATGTCTGACAAATCCCATCCGTCAATTGCCTCTCCCGGAGCTAAATCCATCAAGGCAAATACTATGAAAGACACAACAATAATAACCGGGATCAGCATAAGAATCCTTTTCAAAAAGTAGCGAATCAAGAGTTCCCCTCCTTACATCATGTGTATGTGCATTCGCGTAAAAATGTTGCAGTTTCACGCACGGCAGCAAGAGACATAGCCCTTGCCGCCGTACAATCTAATCATTAATACAATTTATTAGGCCGTGCCATATATGTACAGAACGCATATCATCACTATGGTCTCAATGACTCTTCAGTTTCATTGATATCCCAGAATATACCTCTAAGACAGTGGTCGAATTGATTTGTGAATAACCGAATGCCCCCGATTCCGTTTACAGCCGGAATACCTGTAACTCTCCACCAAACAGGTATTGCAGGCAAATCTTCCCAAAAGATTTCTTGAATCTCAAAAGCAATAGCTTCACGTGCTGCAACATCAGAGGTAACCGCCAATTCTCTAGTTAAAGCTGTTACGCGGTCATCGTTGTAGTTAAGCCTGTTGGTATGAACGCCCGGATAGTAAGTATTTCTCAAAGCAGCCAACGCAATTGGCATAGCTCCTATTGCAAATGTGTGCAACTGACGCGTAGATTCCGGATCATACAGGTGCGCTGCTGTAAACCCAGCCATATCAGTTATCTCAACAGCAAGGTCAATGCCTATTTCTGCCAGTTGCAACTGGATAATCTCTGCAGCACGGATGTTATACGCACCCGCAGCAATCAGCTCAATCGTTTCGCCATTGTAGACAGACTGCTCTAGGTACTGCAAAGCTAATTCAAGATTATGTTCTCTTTTTTCAAGGCCATCAAGACGGAATTGAGTAATGAGCCCCCAGATATTTCCATCAAAAGCATTAACTGCCCACCGGCCATTCGCTACAAGCGCTATATCGTCAGTGTTTATTGCATGAGCTATCGCTAACCTAAAATTCTTGTCCATCATTATATCATCGCCCATGTTGTTAAACCCTATGACCATCGGGGCATTGGGCATAACTGTAAACATCTGGAATGCAGGATTATCGTCGAGGCTGTCTAAGTCCTCTGGTGTCATGCCAAAACTTAATTGTGCAGCACCGGTTTGAAGCATTACAGTTCGTGTACCCATCTCAGGAATTGTCCAAAGCGTGAGGCTGCGTGTAGGTGGTGCTTCACCCCAAAATGCATCAAATCTCTCCACTGTCAAAAAGTCATTTATTTCAAATCCAACAACTTGGAAAGGCCCCGTGCCTACCCATGCCCACGAGGGATCACTGGAATTCTCATTGAATGAACGCGCATTGTAGATACTTGCATGTGGATTTGCCATTTCAAAAAGAAAGTCCACAAAAACTTCGGTAAGAACCATTTCTAACTCATATGTTCCAGTCGCAGTAATGCTATCAATCCAGCGCCATCTTGTGTATGCAGGCGACCCCGGATGCTCCATAATAATAGCATGGTGCAAAACCACACACTCCGCCGTAAACGGATCACCATTATGCCAAACTACGTCATCACGAAGTGTAAAGGTAAATGTTTGAAAATCGTCCGTATTCCAGTGCGTTGCAAGTTGAGGGCCGAGTTCTGTATCATCAATGTGTTGCAGTAGCCTATCATGAACAAGCGTGGCCGCCCATGTGACCGGAGCACCAGTCGCACCCGGCAAGGTTGAGTTAAGCACCGTAATTTGGGTGTCAACAATTATGTCGATGTGGTCTGCAAGATTTGCACCTTCTTCAGGAGCCTCAGCGATTTCGTCACCTCCATCGACCACCGGAGGCGCTCCGGGCGCGGGTGGCGATGCAACCGTTTCTCCGCCAGTCGGGGGTGCCCCACCTGTGTCCGCTGCCGGGCCACAAGCCGCCAGCAACATAGCCGCCATCACCAATACCAGCATAATAGCTATGGATTTTCTGTTTCTTTTCATTTTGTCCTCCACTTTTTTATATATTTTTGTCCTGTTTTCTGTAAATGTATCAATGGCCTGTTTCGTGTCGTTTACTTTTTGAGCTTAGGATCCAGCGCATCGCAAACCGTCTCCCAAGAGATTGAACGCCATGACCGTTACCATTATGAATAGGCCGGGGAATGTTGTTAGCCAAGGTGCGTTGCGTATGTTATCTCTGCCCGCTGCAACCAATGCGCCCCACTCTGGATTCGGCACCGGTATACCAAACCCTAAAAACGAGAGGGATGCAGATACAAGGATTGTAATACCCAGCAGTGATGTGTAAAGAACTATGATTGGCGACAGTCCATTAGGAAGTACTTGGGTAAAGATTATGCGACCACTTGGCAACCCAATCGCCCTTGCGGCTTCAACATATTCACTGCCCTTTATCGAGAGTATTGAGGCTCTTGCCATACGTATAAACTGAGGGATGATTGACACCCCAACAGCTATTATCAAATTTTCAAGCGACCTGCCCAAAGTTGTGATGATGACCATGCCCAGTAGAATTCCGGGAATTGATGCTAGAATATCTGAGATTCTCATAATCACTTCATCAGTCAATGAGCCCTCATAGTATGCCGCAATTGCGCCCAACGCAATACCAATAATCGCAGCCACTGTTGTTGCACCGAAGCCAATAGGAAGCGAAAATCTTGTTGCATAGATTACACGAATAAATTGGTTGCGCCCCATTCCATCAGTGCCAAATGGGAATTGCCAACTCGGAGGCGAAAATCTGTCAGGCACGCTTGCCGCAGTCACCGCTTCAAACGGAATGAATAACGACGCGATTAAGAAAGAAACCATAATCGCAATGATTAACAATCCAATGACTGCACCTTTATTGCGCAGAATATGATGGAATATCTCACCCATCTGACTACGTTTTCTGTATTGTTTAGAAACTAACTCACCCTCTGCAAGATTGGCCTTGCTTATATTATCAGACTCTATATCCTTGCGTGACCTCGTTGCAAAACTCTTAGCGGGTGCCTCGTCTGGGGCTTCCTCTTTTGGCTCTTCTGCAAATCTATTGAACTGTTGACTAACAAAAACAACATTTTCATCACGCTTAGCAGCTAAAGCACTTCCCTTCACACGTTCTTTTCCAGCTACCAAGACACTACCTTCAGTTGCCTTTTTAGTTTTCTTTTTTTGCTTGTTCCTCTTGGCTGAGTTTATATATTGAGCTTTAATTCTTGGATCGATTAGTGCATAAGCCAAATCAACCAGCAGCTGCACAAAAACGTATAGTATCGTTGTAAGGATAACCGCACCGGTTGTGGAGTTTACGTCTCTGATGGCAACTGACTCAACTACAAATCGACCGATACCAGGCCATGCAAATACAGCTTCAATAACGGCAGTACCTGCAATTGAAATGCCAAGCCCTAATCCAATAATTGTTACAATAGGTATCAGTGCGTTACCCAACGCGTGTTTTCTGATTACTATGGATTCCGGAACACCCTTTGCTCTTGCCGTACGCAAATAGTCTGCTTTCAAAACTTCTAACATACTTGAGCGCGTTTGCCTTGCTGCTGATGCTACAAGTATCAGTGCAGCACAAACTGCCGGCAACACGATGCTGCGAAATCCCTCTCGAAAGCCACCTGCCGGAAACCAGCCGAGTTGGTATGCAAACAGTAATATGAGCAAGGTTCCAAGCCAGAATCCCGGCATAGACATACCAATCATCGTAAATGCCGTTGCCAAGTTATCCGAAATTTTCCCTGCCCTTCTTGCAGCAAAAATACCTAAGGGTATGGAAATCGTAACACCGATTACGAAAGTCGCAAAAGTAAGTATCAGCGTGTTGGGAAGCCGGGTCATAAAGGTATACCACACACTAATCCTACTGCGGTCACCCACACCTAAGTCGCCTTGAACCAACCTGAACATGTATCGTCCATATCGGACAATCAACGGATCGTCGATACCTAATTCAAGTCTTAACTCTGCGATACCTGCCTCAGTCATATTGGATAAATCCCATGCATCAAGCGGGTCACCGGGTGCCAAGTCTAATAGGGTGTATACTATGAATGAAACAGCTATGATAACAGGGATAAGCATAATAACTCTTTTAATGAAAAAGCGAATCATGTGTCTTCTCCTCAACCGTTCTTAACAACGCACATCCATATATAATACTTCACACAACAGCGGAGGGTATAGACCCAACGCTGCTGTGTTTTGTAAATAATGTATAAAGCGAGTCCTTAGCTGGGACGGAGGTTTTCTGCTGTTTCAGAGAGATCCCAGAAAATCCCCCTCATATCCCACTCAAAAGTGAGCGGACTAAAGCGTATGCCACCAATTCCGTTGACCGCCGGAATGCCTCTGATTGGGAAGTAAACAGCCAGTGCAGGCATCTCTTCGTAGAAAATTTCTTGGATTTCTCGCGCGATTGCCGCACGATCTGCATCCGCAGCTGTAACTGCCAGTTCTTCTATAAGTTGAGTGACACGGTCATTGCTGTAGTTTAGCCAGTTCAGATGGTTTTCAGGCCAGAATCCTTGGCGAAGCGCTGTCATAGCAATCGGTTGTGCCGCAACAGCAAAGAAGTGCATTTGCCGAGTGGATGTTGGATCAAATGTATGGGCTGCTGTAAACCCTGCCATATCTGTGATTTCAATTGCAATATTAATACCAATTTCAGCAAGCTGAAGTTGAATCATCTCAGCGCCTCTTATATTTTCAGCATTTGCAGTGATGAGTTCAATGGTTTCGCCGTTATAAACAGAGTCTGCTAGATATTGTCTGGCAAGTTCAGGATTATGCTCACGTTGCTCAAGACCGGATATGCGCCATTGTGTTTCCAGTCCCCAAATATTTCCATCTATAGCCGGCAATGCCCACCGACCTTCTGCGACAGTTGCAATATCCGCAGTATTTATAGCGTGTGCAACTGCAAGCCTGAAGTTTCTATCCATCATGATAGCATCACCTTGGTTGTTGAAACCAATTGAAGTGGGCATATTGTTTGTCACTGCAAACACTTGGAAATCCTCACTCTCGTTGAACATGTCCAAATCTTCTGCTGTCAATGAAAATACTGCTTGAGCCTCACCTGTTTGAAGCATCAGTGTTCGTGTGGCCATTTCAGGAATCGTCCAAAGTGTCAAGCTTTTTGTTGGTGCCACGCCACCCCAATGATCCTCAAAACGCTCCAACCTTAAAAAGTCGTTGGTTGAAAAACCTGTCACTCTGAAAGGCCCGGTCGCGACATGCGCCCAACTCGGATCGCTGGGATTTGCTTCGAATGCTGTCCGGTTATATATACTTGCATGTGAGTTAGACAGTTCAAAGTAGAAGTCAACATTTACATCATGCAACACCATCTCAACGATGTAAGTGTCAACTGCTGTAATTGTTTCAATGAAACGCCACCTATTATATGCAGGTGATCCGGGATGCATTTTCGCTACTTCAACAGTAAAGATAACATCGTCAGCCGTAAAGTGATCTCCATTGTGGAAGTAGACATCATCGCGAAGATAGAATCTGAAAGTGACATAGTCGTCAGTTTCCCATCTTGTTGCAAGTCCAGGCCCCAGAGTTGTTGGCCCCGTATGTTCAATAAGTCTATCTTTTACTAATCTATTTGCCCAAGTAACAGGGTTTCCTGTTGCGCCCGGTAGCGTTGAGTTTAAAACTGTAATTTGGGTATCCAGGATAAGGTCTATATGTTCCGCAAGATTTGCGCCTTCTTCCGGTGTCGCAGCAATTTCGTCACCTGCTCCCGGAGTCACCCCGGGCGTAGGTGTCGGTGTAGCCGTTTCACCGCCGGTCGGTGGTGTCGTGCCGGTATCCGTTGTCGGACCGCAAGCCGCCAGCAACGTAACAGCCATTAACAATGACAGTATGGTGGCTATAGCTTTTCTGTTTCTTTTCATGTCGTTCTCCAACTCTTTTTATATATTTTTGCCACTTTTCTAACAACACATCCAGTATTCATTAATTATAGAAATACCAACAATTTATCACAATCGGTATCCGGCAAGTTTTTGTGTCCACTCGTGAGATAACTGCCGCAAGGATTTAGGGTGGATTTATGGGCGCAAATGCTCAGGTGTTTGATTCAAATCCCAAAAGATTCCTCTCAGGCAATAGTCAAATGGATTTGCGCCCAATCTCATGCCACCAATTCCATTGACTGTTGGAATACCCGCTACACGCCACCATAATGGTATCGCAGGCATTTCCTCATAGAAAATCGCTTGTATTTCATAAGCAATAGCAGTACGTGCCGCAACATCCGGAGTAGCTGCCAATTCATTGATTAGTGCAGTTACATATTCATTATTATAATTGAGCCGATTGGTCGCCATGCCCGGATAAAACCCTGTGCGCAAAGCATTTAGAGCAACCGGTGCTGCCGGAACTGCAAACACATGCATTTGTCTGTCAGAATCAGGATTGTACATATGAATGTCAACAAACCCTGCGACATCAGTTATTTCAACACTTACGTTGATGCCAATATTTGCCAGTTGCAATTGAATGAGCTCGGATGCTCTGATATTGTACGCTACTGTAGTGATTAGTGTAATAGTCTCTCCATTATAAACTGACGCCTCAAGGTATTGACGAGCCAACTCAAGGTCATGTTCACGCCTCGGTAAATCTTGCAATCTAAATTGCGTTTCATATCCCCAGAAACTTCCGTCTGAAACCGGAATACCCCAATTTCCCATCGCCACAGTTGCAATGTCCTCTACATTGATTGCATGAGCAACCGCTTTCCTAAAGTTTATATCTCTCATAATGTCATCGCCTTGATAGTTAAACCCAATAATGATTGGCGCATTTGAGAGCACCGGAAGCACTGTGAAGTAATCGTTTGCAACAAGCATATCTAAATCTTCAGGTGTCATATTGAAGCTCAGTTGTGCAGAGCCTGTTTGCAGCATTACTGTGCGCGCTGCCATTTCCGGAATTGTCCAAAGTGTCAAGCTTCTTGTCGGCGCAGGCCCTCCCCAATAATCTTCAAAACGTTCAAGCGCTACAAAGTCGTTCGTGGCAAAATCTACAATTTTGAAAGGCCCAGTTCCAACATGCGCCCAGCTCGGATCATCGGGGCTTTCGGAATGCGCTCTTTGATTGAGAATCCCTGCGTGCGCATGCGCCATTTCAAATAGGAAGTCTACGTATACTTCAGTTAAAACTACTTCGAGAACGTAGTCCTCAACTGCCGCAATGGTGTCAACCCACCGCCATCTGGCATAAGCTGGGGATCCAGGAGCTGTCATAGCAATATTGGCAGTCCACACAACGTCTTCTGCTGTAAAATGATCGCCATTATGGAAGTAGACATCATCGCGCAGATAAAAACGCCACGTTTTGTAGTCTTCTGTTTCCCATCTTACGGCAAGTTGTGGGCCAAAGTCAGTGCCAAACTGTTCAAGCAATTTATCGTAAGCCAAGATATAAGTCCACGACGTTGGCCCTCCTGTTCCCGCAGGAACAAGTGGATTAACAACGGTGATTTGAGTTGCATCAATTATGATATCTATATGATCAGCGAGATTTGCACCCTCGTCCGGAGTCGCTGCCTCAACATGCTCAGGACTTGGGGCAGAAGGCGTTGTCGGTGCGGTCTGTGTTGAGCCCCCATTTTGTGCAGCATCGCCGGTTGCATTGGGTTGCGAACATCCGACAACGAGTGCAAAACATATTGCAAGTGCAATACTCATGGCAATTAGTCTCATGCTTTTTTTCATAACTTCCTCCAATACATTCGTTTAATTTATATATTTATAGGTCTTATTTTTTTAATTTCGGGTCAAGCGCATCACGCAATCCATCTCCAAGCAAGTTAAATGCCATGAGCGCCAACATGATGAACAACCCCGGGAACGTTGTCAGCCACCATGCATTTCTTATGTTGTCTCTTCCTGCCGCAACAAGTTGTCCCCATTCTGGATTAGGAATTGGAATGCCAAATCCGAGGAAAGATAACGATGCCGATATAAGGATGGATAAGCCCAGCACATTTGAAAAAGCTACAATAAGTGGCGCCAGTCCATTGGGCAGAACTTGTGTGAATATGATGCGCGAACTTGGAAGCCCAACTGCTCGCGCGGCTTCAACAAACTCATTGCCTTTGATTGATAGTATTGATGCTCGTGATAGTCGAATGAAAATAGGAACAGCAGCAACGCCTACAGCAATAATCAAGTTGGTCAGCGACCTTCCCAAAGTTGTTATGATGACCATTCCCAATAAGATGCCAGGAATAGATGCCAGTGTATCTGAGAACCTCATGATTACATCATCTGCAATATTGCCTTCGTAATAAGCTGCAAGAGAACCTAGAAAAACCCCAACAACTGCAGCAACCGCGGTGGCACCAAACCCAATAGGCAAAGAAAACCTAGTTGCGTAGATAACCCTTAAAAATTGATTGCGCCCCATTCCATCAGTACCAAACAAGAATTGCCATGATGGCGGTGAAAATCTGTCTGGTATGCTCGCTGCCGTCATTGATTCAAATGACATAAATAATGAAGCAATAAAGCACACAATCAGGCCTGCAACTATGACCAAGCCAGCAACCGCACCTTTGTTTTTAAACAAATGGTGCACGATTTCACCTATTTGACTGCGCTTCTTATATTTTTTTGATACAGACTCACCGGAATTATCGTTAGTTTTAGACATGCTCTTTGAATCAATATCTTGTCGCGCTTTTGTTGCAAAACTAACGAAGCTGCCCTCATGCATATTCGCTTCACTTGCCTCTGCACGGCTCATAGACGCTTGCGCATCAATATCTTTAGAAAGAGCATCTTGCTGCTCAGCATCATCAGTTGAAACAATGGATGTTGTCGTTTCATCTCTTTGTGTCAATGTTGCAGCAGCAACCACATGTGCAGCAACTTCTTGCGCTACAGGAGCATATGTAGTGGGTTCTTTTCTTTTTGCGCGCTTTTTCGATTTGCCTGCACTAATGTATTGCTGCTTTATTCGTGGGTCAATAAGCGCATAAGCTAAATCTACCAATAGTTGCACCATTACATACAATACCGTGGTCAGAATTACAGCTCCTGTGGTCGCTGTTACGTCTCTCGACGCTACCGACTCAACAACAAACCTGCCTATACCAGGCCAAGCAAACACTGTCTCAACAACTGCAGATCCAGAAATTGAAACACCTAAGCTTAGTCCTATATTGGTGACAATGGGGATGAGCGCATTCCCCAAAGCATGTTTTCTTATGATTTGATTCTCTGGCACACCTTTTGCACGGGCTGTACGCAAATAATCTGAACTCAAAACTTCTAACATACTTGACCTCGTCTGTCTCGTAGACGAGGCAAGCATTGTCATTGAAACGCAAACGGCAGGCAAAATGATACTGCGCCAGCCATCTCTAAACCCTCCGGCAGGAAACCATGTCAGTTGGTAAGAGAAGAATAGAATCAACAAAATACCAAGCCAAAATGCCGGCATCGACATGCCCAACATAGTAAATGCAGTTGTTAGGTTGTCGGTTATTTTCCCTGCGCGTCTGGCCGCAAGCATACCCATCGGGATCGAGATAACCACAGCAAAAACCAACGCAACCAGAGCAAGTATCAATGTATTTGGTAGCCTGGCAATGAATGTCTCCCAAACGCTAATGCCGCTGAGATCTGATACTCCCAAATCTCCTTGAAGCAGCCTGAGCATGTATCTGCCGTACCGCACAATCAATGGATCATCAAGCCCCAAATCTGCTCTCAATGCAGCGACAGCTTCATCAGACATGTCGCTAAGATCCCACCCCGCCAAAGCATCACCCGGCGCGAGATCCATAAGTGTAAACACAATGAAAGAAACGGCAACTATTACGGGAATAAGTAGTAAAATTCTCTTCAAAAAGTAACGAAGCATAGACTCATCTCCTCAGATTACTTGACCTTCCAGTGCTTTGAATATTTTTATGCTATTTACTCCCAACAGCCAAAGCCGCTGGGAGTAAAGCCCCATAGGTTCTTATGGACGCAGATGCTCTGGTGTTTCATTCAAATCCCAGAAGATTCCTCTCAAGCAGAAATCAAACGGATTTGCACCAAGCCTCATGCCGCCGATGCCGTTAACGGTTGGTATCCCGGTTACTCTCCACCAAAGTGGTATTGCAGGCATTTCATCGTAAAAGATTTCTTGAATTTCATGCGCTATGGCTACCCGTCTATCATACTCTGCCGTAGCAGCTAACTCATCAATAAGCGCTGTGACTTGGTCATTGTTGTAGTTCAGTCTGTTCGTGAACATCCCCGGGTAAAATGCGGTGCGCAGAGCATTGAGCGCAACCGGTGCTGCACCTACTGCGAATATGTGCATTTGTCGGTCAGAATCTGGATCAAACGCATGTGCTTCTGTAAACCCAGCATGATCTGTAACTTCTACATTAATATTTATACCTACTTCAGCAAGTTGTAGCTGAACCAGCTCTGATGCTCTAATATTGTAAGCAACAGCGGTAATGAGTTCGAGGGTTTCGCCATTATACACAGATGCTTCAAGATATTGTCTGGCTAGTGCAGGATCATGTGCGCGTCTGGGTAAGCCCTGAAGTCTGAACTGGGTTTCAAACCCCCAAAAGCTGCCATCAGTCACAGGCAGACCCCAATTACCCATAGCTACTGTAGCTATGTCTTCAACATTTATAGCGTGCGCCACGGCACGTCTAAAATTCGGATCCATTACTATTTCATCGCCTTGATTGTTAAAGCCTATAATTACCGGAGCATTTGATATTACGGAAAGCACTGTAAAGTCGTCGTTTGCATAAAGCATATCCAAATCTTCTGGTGTCATCAGAAAACTGACCTGTGCAGCGCCGGTTTGCATCATCACTGTGCGCGTTGCCATTTCAGGAATTGTCCAAAGTGTGAGGCTTCTCGTTTGAGCAAGAGCACCCCAATAGTTATCATTACGTTCAAGCGTTACAAAATCGTTTGTGGCAAAATCAACGATACGAAACGGCCCGGTTCCCACATGAGCCCAACTTGGATCGTCAGAATTTTCTGAGTGTGACCTTTGATTGAGAATCCCTGCGTGTGCATGTGCCATTTCGAACAGGAAGTCAACATACACTTCAGTCAATACTATATCCAGGGTGTAATCATCATAGGCAGTTATGCTGTCAACCCAACGCCATCTGGCATATGCAGGAGACCCGGGGCTGGTCATCGCAATGTTTGCCGTCCATACAACATCTTCGGCTGTAAAATGATCGCCATTGTGGAAGTACACATCATCGCGCAAATGGAATCTCCAGTTCTGGTAATCTTCTGTTTCCCAATACATTGCCAATTGCGGCCCAAATTCAGTGCCTATTTGCTCCAGAAGCTTATCGTAGACTAAAATATAAGTCCACGAAGTCGGCCCGCCGGAACCGGCAGGTACTAACGGATTAACAACGGTGATTTGAGTCGCGTCTATAATAATGTCAATGTGATCCGCAAGATTTGCACCTTCCTGGGGCGCTTGCGCTTCTACATGCTCGGGCACAGGTGTCGGTGCAGCCGTTTCACCGCCAGTCTGTGGCGCTCCGCCGGTGTCTGCTGTCGGACCGCAAGCCGCCAGCAACATAGCCGCCATTACTAATGCCAGTATCATGGCTATAGATTTTCTGTTCCTTTTCATGTTGCCCTCCATATTATATAGTATATGTTGCCCGTATAAACACAGGCATAAAATTATTATAAAATATTAGTAACCGATTACAATCTGTTTCCGACAAGTTTTTGTGTCCGCACAGCATTGCAGATTACGCGAATTTAACGCCACTCATTTTCTTTTTAACCATCACTTTAAGCTGCAAATTTTTTGCGCGGTTGAAATTTTCTTCCGGAAACACCACTCAAAAATTTAACATCGGTCAGTTAGGTATGATTTTTTTACAAACCAAAATCGAAATGCAGTGAATATTACATGTATTTGCGAACATTTTTATAAACATCAAAAGCTATATTATTTTGTCGCGCTAACAGAGTAACATCGCCTTTTACACTGAGTGTTTGAGTCCGGTTTTCATTAACGCGAACTATTCAAAAAAACTTACCCAAACACTCCAAATGCGGACACAAAAACTTTCCAAACAGCGATTGTAAATAAGCAGCAATTGAGTTAACAATATAGGATGCTAATTTGTGAATAATCACTGTCTCAAACAGTTGGAGTGAAATACGGAGTTATATTTATGGAAACAAGGCGATTTTATGGGCGTTGTGAGTACCCCGGCAAAGTAACTGCCGAAGCAATTGTTGCACCAAAGTATCTGCAAGGCTTCACCAATGTGGATCCGGCTCGCGGCTTCACAACCGAGCGCAACCACCCACTTTGCAGAGTCCCGTATACAAACAAGGTTTTGGTTTTCTATTCTCCTCGCGGTTCCGGCGGATTCATGCGCTATGGATATGGGGCAAAGCCCGCAGCATTAGTACACACAAAATCAAGCCCACTGACCGTTTTGCTGCTCTCGCAAGCGCGCGTACCTGCAATTACAGACTTTGAAGAGGATCCAACTCCATTTATCAAAACAGGAGATATCATTTTTGTCAATGCGGATGACGGTTACATCGAAGTCACTACATATAAATAAGAGCGATTGAGATAAAATCGACTAGGAGATGTTCATGGATAAATCAGTCACTGTAAAAAAATCCGACGGTCGCTTAGGGCGTATTGTGTCGTATGTGCTCAATCATAAGGTCTCACTGCTTGTTGTAATCACAATTATCGTTGTTTCGTTTTTTCAGACAATGAATCCGAATTTCCTCAGAGAACAAAACATACTCATCATGCTTATAATAACCAGCTTCATTGGCTTTTTGGGTCTTGGTGTGGGTTTGCTTCTGATTTCAGGTCAGATAGATCTCTCTACCGGGGCTGTGACGGTCATGTCTGCTGTTCTGGTTGCGCTTTTAATTAACGCCGGAATCCCTTGGCCTCTGGCCGCGCTGATTACACTTGTTTTCGGAGCGGTAGCCGGGGCAATCACCGCATTTCTCGTTAACGGATTGGGGATGATGTCATTTATTGCCACTATCGGTATGATGTCGGTTTGGTCGGGTCTTGCGTTGGTGGTTACACGCGGCAATCCCATAACCATTAACGACCCCGGATTTTGGGCATTGTCTGATATCAGATTCTTTGACACGATACCTCTGTTATTTGTCATTTTGTTGTTTTTGGTCGTACTGTATGGCTTTATGCTTTCTCAAACAAAGTTCGGGAGAAGCATATATATAGTGGGCGGGAACAAAAATGCCGCAAGGCTTGCGGGCATAAACCCAAAAAGAGTACAAAACATTCTGTTTATTAATGCCGGTGCGATATCGGCATTATGCGGGATACTCTTTGCGTCAAATTTCCGCAGGGGTGACCCCGTTGCAATTACTCTGGGTATGGATGCGATCACAGCGGCGGTTCTTGGCGGCATTTCATTCGCCGGCGGTGCTGGCGGAACCGGCGGATTTTTAGTTGGGTTGCTGCTACTCAGCTTCTTTAACAATGGGCTTAACATCAGTGGTGTCGGCCCATATTGGCAAACCTTTGCCAGAGGCGCAATTTTAATCGCAGCATTGTTGCTAGACTACTTGCGATCGAGGCAAAGAGAAAAAGTCATCAGAGCAGGCACTGCTGAAAAAACTGCTGCCAAATCAAAATGATGGGCAGCGTTTCATCAGTTTTACTATAGGCTTATGAAATTGGGATACTAACTGTGGGGTGGTGTAGTTGGCTAACTACGTTGAGTTTAACAACATAAAAAAAGGATTTGCAGGAGTTCAAGCTCTTGACGATATCAGCTTTCGTGTTGAGGGCGGACGCGTTTGTGCGCTGATGGGGGAAAACGGAGCCGGAAAGAGCACCTTGTTAAAAATTCTGAGCGGTGACTATATCGCCGATGAAGGCAATATATTAATTGATGGAAAACCTGTGGTCTTTTCCTCTCCGCATGGTGCGATAAAAGCCAGTATAAGCGTCATTTATCAAGAAAGACAGCTTGTTCCGGGTTTGTCTGTTATGGAAAACATCTTTATTGAGGACTTGCCTACAAAAGGTATTCGCATTGATAAAGCTGCCCTTAGAAGTAAGACTCAGGCTATACTCAATGAGTTTGAGCTCGATTTTAGTCCGAGTGAGATTGTCGGCAAGTTGTCTGTTGCTCATCAGCAAATGGTTGAGATAATGAAAGCTTATAGGCGAAATTCAAACATTATTGCGTTTGATGAGCCTACAGCGCCATTGTCTGAACACGAAATAAACACTTTGTTTAAGGTGATAAGAAAACTTAAATCAGATGGAAAAGTAATTATATATGTCTCGCATCGTATGGCTGAGATTTTCCAAATTTCTGATGACATTGTTGTCTTAAAAGACGGAAATCTTGTATGTGAGCTAAAATCTGACGAAACCAATGAATTAGAGCTCATCAAAGCTATGGTCGGGCGTGATATCGGTGACACCTATGCTGAACTCAAGCGAAATGACAAGATCGGCGAGGTCGTTCTTGAGGTAAGGCATCTTGAGACAGATGATGTCCATGACATCAATCTCACGCTCAGAAAAGGTGAAATTCTTGGATTTGCAGGCTTAGTTGGTGCAGGACGCACAGAGCTTGCTCGTGCAATATTTGCCGCTGACCCAATTAAGTCAGGAGAAATTCTGCTTGAGGGCAAGCCCGTAAGGTTTAAATCCCCAAAAGATGCCATAAACGCCGGGCTTGCACTGTGCCCTGAGGATAGGAAAGAACAAGGACTTGTGCTTGAGCGCACCATAAGCAACAACGTCTCGTCTGCTGTGCTTTCAAAAGTCAGAACCGGGCCTTTTTTGAGTAAGCAAAAAGAACAGAAGCTTGCCAATGATGCTGTTAAAATGTACTCAATCAAAACGCCCACCATTGAGAAACAATGTATTGAGCTCTCCGGTGGAAATCAACAAAAAGTCATATTGGGTAGATGGACTTCAGAACAAGTAGTTACAAAAGTGCTTATTTTGGATGAGCCTACAAAGGGTATTGATGTCGGCGCTAAAGCTGAAATTTATCAGACTGTATGCGATTTCGCAAAAGCAGGTCTGGCAGTCATTTTCATATCTTCAGAGCTTACCGAAGTCATTAATCTCGCAGACAGAATTATAGTTATGGCTGAGGGACGCATTACGGGAACTATGACAAGGCAACAAGCTACAGAGGAAAACGTACTGAAGCTTGCGATGCACCATTAGATTGGGGGACACACAAATATGGCAGAGTTAGCAACAAGCGTAAAAAAAGTAATTAAGTCAAAAATGTTTGCGCTTATCATGCTTTTAGCCATGCTTACGACATTTATGCAATTTGGCACAGACGGAATGTTTTTGCATCCAATAAACATCAGAACGATTCTTGACATGATGATTATTACCGGAATGCTGACCATTGGATCGGCTATGCTTTTGATTTCCGGTGCACTGGACTTATCTATGGGCGCGGTTGGCACTATGGCAGGTATGCTTTTCGCAGTTCTGCTGAGATACTATGGCGTTCACTGGTCTGTCGCTTTTTTGATTTGCCTTGCACTCGCGGCAATGTTTGGTGTAGTCAACGCAATTTTGGTTAATTTTGCAAGATTCCCCGCATTTATCGCAACTCTGGGCATGGCCTTTGTTGCTGAGGGGGTTTCGTTTCTATTTGCCGGCGGTGCTAACATTTCCCTATCCGATCCATTCATGAGGGCGCTTGCAACGGGTCGTTTCATGAATAACACAATCCCATTTTCAATATTAATATTACTGGTGTTTTTCATTGTCTATGGTCTCATACTTTCTAAGACAAAATTCGGCAGACAGATATATTTGGTTGGTGGGAATCCACACGCAAGCAGGCTCGTGGGCATCAACCCCAGAAAAATCTCGTTTATATTGTTTATCAACAGTTCAATGCTTGGCGCTATAGCAGGCATCATGTTCAACTCACGCGTTGCTGCTGCTACAACACTTGGCATTACTGAGAGACAGTTTTTTGGTCTTATAGCCGCGATTCTCGGCGGTGTTTCGTTCGGCGGTGGCACAGGCGGTCTCGGCGGCGCTTTTGTCGGTCTGTTAATATTCTCTGCCTTTGGCAACGGTATGTTCCTGCTGGGTGTTGACTCTTTTTGGAATCAGGCAATGTTTGGTATGCTGTTGCTTGTTTCTATGGCATTTGACTACCTGAGAACCGTTGGCTGGAAGAATATTATAGGCCGCAGAAGCCTGTGAGTTGCGTCCTGTATAAAATCGTAAAACATTCATGCTAAAAACAGAAAGGGAGAAAAAATGAAAAAAGCACTGGTCCTACTACTAACACTTGCGATGATGTTCACACTCGTAGCTTGTGCCTCTGATGGAGGCGGCACTGCAACACCTGCACCTGCACCGGATGGAGCTTCCGGAAATGACAGCGCAACGGCAAACAACCAGACTAAAGCCGAAGTTGGCTTTTTCGACCCTGACTATGATTACTTTGCAAACGACAGGCTCAAATTTGCATACCTCAGAATCAGAAACAGCCCAATATACGCTGATATGGCAAATTCCTTTGGAATTTGGGCAGAGCTTGCAAATGTAGAACTCAACATTTATGACGCAAACGATGACGACGACTTGTTCATCTCAATGCTGGAAATGCTTGCAATGCGCGGCTATGACGGCTTCCTGTTAGATCCGGAAATGGTCAACTACCCTGCGGTTGTCGCTTCCGTTCGTGACCTCGGTATCCCTTTTATGCCGGGACTAGGTCTTCCACTTGACGCTGACACAGGTCATTTGTTAAATCCGTTTGTTGGATTTGATTTCCGTTTCGTCGGTGAGCAGATGGGGCATTGGCTTGTGGAATACTGGAGAGAAAACTGGCAGGATGTGCCTGTAGAAAATATTGGTTTCATGGGTGTTGACTGGTCGCATGTATATGAGATCTCTGTGCGAATTGACGGCGCTATGGGTCCAATTTTTGATGCTATTCCAGGAATCGAAGACCGATTCTTCAGACCGGACACAATTGTCGGAACAATTAACTCCGCAACTGCATACCAAGTTGCGGGAGCAGTATTTGCTACAAACCCTGATATCACGCACTGGCTTATCGTTGGCACAATTGACGACTTTGCAGATGGCGCTGTTTCCGCTGCCAGAGATGCGGGACTTGAGGGGCAAACTGTTGCGATTGCCATGGGCGGACCGGGTCTATTAGCTCAGTGGGATGCTGGCATCACAAATGATTTCAAAGCTGCTTTCGTGTCGGTTGGTGTAATCTTTACTGAGCCAATGTTCTTTGGTCTGTACTCTCTTGTCAGAGGTTATGCAACAGAAGAGACATTGTGGGCACCTGAGTGGATTAACCGTTCAAACAACGAAACTTATGCATACCTCATGCTTCCTACAATTATAATCACATATGAAACGTATCAATACTACCTCGAGTGGGTTGATCTTTACACAGGTCTTGACATAAGCGACTTTGATGTCACTCCAACACTTGATATGTTCTCTGCACGCATGGATCCGCCTGCATACTTTGCCGGCTAGACTTAGTTTAGAAAATTATCAAAAAGAAAGGTGCTTATACAATGACTAAAACAAAATCGTATACACATTATATCGTGGCACTGATTATCTCTGTTCTCATTCTCGTTGTTGTTCAGCCTTATGGCTATCTGACACGAACAGGCGTTCATGTCCTGGCTGTATTGATTCCAACGCTTTATCTCTGGGTAACTAACCATACGGACTGGGTGAGCTTACTCATGTGCGCAGGTCTTATTATCACAGGCGTTCTATCTCCAGTGATGGTATGGCAGCTCAGTTTTGGTAATCAAATTATTATTTTGATTATCTCTTGCTTAGTGCTTAATGCAATCCTTAAAGCAACCGGCGTTATTGAAAAAGTTGCAAGATGGTTTGTAACCAGGAAGTTTGTTCAAGGCAGACCCAGAGCTTTTATCGCTATGTTCATATTTGCCAACTTCTTCCTAGGCATATTCCTTGAAGCACTCGCTCTAATGATTATTTTCATTATGATTGCAGAGACTTTCTTAAAGGAAATGGGCTATAAGAAAGGTGATTCTTTCTACACAGCGATTATGCTCGGCATACTGTGGGTCAACTCTGTTTCGTCGGTCGGCACACCATTTTCAAATGCGCTTCCGTTAATCATGATGGATGCTGTCTATGCCGCTCATGGGGTTTACATCACTTGGGGGCAATGGATATCTATTGGCTTGCCATGGGGCTTTATAATGTACGGTCTTATGATGCTGGTCATTTGTGTTTTTTGGAGAAAACTGGATACCTCAAAATTTGCTTCGTATGATGTCGAGGCTGCCAAAAGAAACTCGCCACCATTGTCTACAGAGGGTAAGATTTCTGCTATAGTAACCATTTTGGTTATTCTCACTTGGCTTTTCCCGGAGTATGCACGACCATTTGCACCGGAAGCAGCCGCTTGGGTCAGAGGTCTGGGCTTTGCGGTACCACCGATTATTGGCGTATCGATCCTTTGCATCCTTAGGGTTGCTGGCAAGCCTATAGCCGTATACTCTGAGCTGGTTAAAATCGTACCACTGGGCGTTCTCGGTTTCGTCGCAGCTGTTATTGTTTTTGGTAGTGCACTGAATCATGCGGATGCCGGCATTATTAACCAGCTGCGTTCTGTCCTTGAGCCCCTTACAGCACAGCTAAGCCCAACGATTATTGTTGGCATTGCGCTTGTCGGCTCACTGATTTTAACAAAGTTTATTTCAAACACTGTCACAATGCTTCTGTTTGTTCATATCACCATTCCGTTGCTTGTAGGCACAGGCATCAGCCTTGGTGGTGTCACCATCCTCATTGGTCTTGCAGCAAGCCTCGGGGCACTTGTTCCTTCCTCAACAGTATCATCGCCACTCATGTTTGGGCCGGAGCATATCACAGTTGGCAATACATGGAGATATAACTTGCTGTATCTATTGCTGGCATACATCCCTGTTATCTTTGTTCTGTATCCATTAGCAAACAACTTAGTCCGATAGCATCGCTTTACCTGGAACAAATTCATCACAGTGGCTACCCTCTCAACACCTTGTATTGAGAGGGTAGCCAAAACAAAAATTTTGCTATAATACCAAACTAATTTACGAAAAAATGAAAGGGACACCAGATGAAGCATCTACGTCCAAAATACCTTGATCCTCAGGTTAAAACACAAATTGTCCAGCAACCTTACGGCGCTTTGACCGCAACAGCGCCCAAGTTTGACACACCCATCACTCCACGCGAAAACTTCCGCCGCAGCATCTCCAGGCAAAACCCACTTTGGATGCCTATCGGCGTCATTGATAAAATTACGCTTGGTGCAAACGATGTCATGTTGCACAAAGTGCGCGGCCTGCAAATACATTCCGACTTCTTGACAAAAGTTACTGAAGATTATGAGTTTAAGGATTGGTTTGATACCGATTGGACTTGGGTTTGTTCAGCCGGTGGTGCAATGCTGACTCCAGGCACTCAATTATTGGATGATATTACAAAATGGGAAAAAGTAGTTAAGTTTCCCGATTTGACCGAGTGGGGATTTGAGGAAAAAGCCAAACAATTTATGGCTTCTGGCTATGATCCTGATAAGGCTCTGTCCTATGATATGGGTCGCGGTTTGACTGAGCGGCTTGTTTCCATATGTGGCGGTTATGAGGACTCCATGGAAGCGCTACTTGTTGAGCCGGAGGCTGTAGCAGATTTCTTTGAAGTTTACTCAAACTTTCAAATTCGTTTTTTTGACATGCTCCACGCATTGTATCCGCTTGATATCATTACTATTCATGACGATTGGGGCACCGAAAGAGATACATTCTTCTCAGAAAAGGTCATGGAAGACCTCGTATTTGAGCCAACAAAGAAAGTTATTGACCACATCAAGTCAAAAGGTGTGTTTATAGAATGGCACACCTGCGGCAACGTCACCCGATTTTTCCCGTACATGTATCAGCTGGGTGTGGATATTGCGCAAGTCCAAAGACGTGTAATTGATTTCCCCAAAATGAAAGAGCTATATGGTGATAAAATAGGCTTCTGTGCGGCTCCGGAGGGGCTTGACCTCACAAAGCCATACACCCACGAGCAGTATATTGATGCTGTTAAAAGAACTATCGATATTTATAGCGAAGGCGGAGGCAGCTATCTGTCTGCATTCACCCCGGATGAAAAACTACTCTGGGATGCGTGCGCGGAAGGCTATTATCGCGGCTTAGAGCTATACGAAAATAATTAAAGGAGTAAACACTTTATGTCATATCCTCGTCCACCGTTTATGGATCCCAACACTAAAACAACTACAAATACAACAGGATTTTTTGCTGCTACACCGGTTACAGCTCCTGTATTTGATACACCTATATCGCGTCGCGAGAACTTCTTCAGAGCTGCCAGACGTGACAACCCTCTTTGGGTTCCTGTTGCATATACTGATATACAACTGCTGCAAGCCAATGAGCAAGCTGATGAAAAGCCCGGCAACCCCGGCCATCAGTTAGGCCCCAGATTTAAGCACCCGGCATCGGAAAATTATAATTTTTATGACCCGTTCGGAAATTCATGGACATGGGAAGCCTCTGCCGGAGGTGCAATGCTTACACCAGGTACAAAGGTCGTTGATGATATCTGCAATTGGGAAAAGTGCATTAAATTTCCAAACTTTGATGACTGGAACTTCAAAGAGGTTGCTGCAAAGTACATGAAAGAAACATATGACCCGGAAAAGGTCATGCATATCAACATTTATCAAGGGCTTACAGAAATGCTCATCGCTTTTCTGGGTGGATATGGCGAGGGTATGATGGCGCTCGCCGAAGAGCCGGAAGCGTGTAAAGATTTCTTCTGGCGCTTTTCACAGCATCTGATTGATTTCTTTGATTACATGTGCGAGCTATACCCTATCGACTATGTCACATGGCATGATGACTACGGAACCGAACGTGATACTTTCTTCTCCGAAAAAATGATGGCCGAGCTCGTTTTCGAGCCAACAAAAAAGCTTACAGACCACATTAAAAGCAAGGGTAAAATTCTCGAACTGCATTCATGCGGTAAGATTGAACGTTTCCTACCCTACATCATAGACATGGGGGTCGATCTCATTTGGCTGCAACCCAGGGCAAATGATATGGTTAAGATGAAAGCCATGTATGGCGACAAGATCGGCTTTAACTTCCCGCTCGACGGCATGGTTCCTGGCGTTACTTACACCGAAGATGAAATTATTAAGTGTGTACGCGAATCTGTTGATAAATATGCCAAGAATGGTGGGTTTTTACCGCTCATACGTGGAAACGACCAGCACGAGGTGTGGACCATTGCTACAGAGCTTTATGCGTATAGCCGAGAGTTTTATGAAAACCTGAAATAAAAGGGATTAACCCCAGGGCAGAAGATTGCGCGGTTTGAAACCTTGTGGAATCTGTTGGGAGGTTAGTGCTCTGTTTTGAGCACTAACCTCCCAGCCGTTTTAGCCATTCGTTAGATGTTGCAAGTTCATGTATTAAAAAAGGCTATAGGATTCACAGGCTCACCCTCCTTTCATGTTCTATCTACCAAGTTTACCTTGAACTTCTACCCAAATCCATCTTAAAGCGTCGCAACCGATGGTTGCATTTGCTCAATAGTATGCAGATTGCGTATCGAAATTGTATCCGTCTAGATTGTTTTTGACATTGCACTTTCTGTGATAAAAGCGTATAATATTATAAGTAATTCAGATTTTGGAGGTGAGGTTTAATGCCAGTTATTGCACGATTTTACGGCATTGTCATCAAGATATATTTCCGACAAAGCGAACACAATCCACCACATATCCATGCCATTTATGGGGAATGTATGGGTGTGATTAATATTCAGACACTAGAGGTCATGGAGGGAGATTTGCCTTCAAAAGCAGTAGCGCTTGTCCGTGAATGGATGAAGCCACACACAGCAGAACTGCTTGAAATATGGAATACTCAAAACTTCAAGACATTACCGCCACTTGAATAGAGGTGATATAACTATGTTCTATAAAGTAAACGCTGTACACCCTTTACCGGACTTAAATCTACTTGTGGTTTTTCAAAATGGCGAACAAAAACGGTATAACATAAACCCACTATTAGACAAATGGGAACCATTTCAAGCTCTATCCACCACCGTTGGGTTGTTTGAGCAAGTCAAGGTTGACATCGGAGGATATGGGATCAGTTGGAATGACGAGATAGACCTCGCATGTAACGAGCTATACCACAATGGGATATCTGCGTAATTTGCTGCCTGACTTCGCACTATTCGTCATACAATCATGTTAAAACCAAAAAAGGAGCATTATAAAATGATTTATTCAAGCACAACAACAGAAAGAAGCGCAGCCATGCAAGCCGCCGAACTCATGTCTGCAGCAGCACGGACAGCGCCCAAAGCTTGTGGCATTGATTTGACAGAAACAATGATCCTCGACGGCGAAGACAAAGACAGATTGACCGCCGCAATGAGAGAAATCGGCGGAGGTGGTGATTCATTTTTCTTCCGTGATGCCGGTAATGTGGATGCCTGTCATTGTATTGTCCTCGTTGGCGCAGGTGTTAAAGCACGGGGCTTAAACTGCGGTTTGTGCGGCGTTAAAAGTTGCGCAAAAGCAGGTAAAGATGGCATCGCTTGTGCCTTATCCGTCAATGATTTGGGTATTGCGGTAGGTTCTGCTGCGGCTACCGCAATGGACTTGCGCATGGACAATCGCGTGCTCTATACTGCTGGTATGGCTGCGCTTAAGCTCAAGTTGTTTGCTGATGAGATAAAAATGTGCTTTGGTATAGGTCTTTCCACTTCGGGCAAGAATATCTTTTTTGACAGACCGGTGAAATAATACTGCGTCCCTAAAACGCCAGCCAACACCATAGAGAATTATATAACACACGAAAGATGTGACTCATTGAACCCTTTCCAATACCTACAGCATTTGTTTACTTATCTGCCGACCATTTTGACTAAAGACCCGGATGCGGATCTTTCTCCGTATTTCCCATGGGGAGATGATATACAAGAAAAGTGCAAG
>WQUY01000012.1 GCA_009781855.1 Oscillospiraceae bacterium
CGGAGTGTCTACGCCCCATGGATTTGATAGATCATAGATTTTTGGCATCTTTGTCTTGTCGAGATAGAATTTGCTCTTGTCTAGTGGCATATAGGCCATGGTATAATCCTCCTGAAATTATTAATTCATTGTTTTGTGTGGAGTTCAACTCACGTCCACACTGCCTAATATAAAACATCAGAAATGCATAAAAGTCAAGTGCTTCACCTTAATTTCCCACAGAAAGCGCCTAGGTAGTGTTCCGGAGCGCAGATTGTCAAGGGCCTAACTAATGATTTTGTTGTTTTGCTCGGAACGGGTCTCGTCGCCCTACACTTCGCAAAACAAAAAACCATCAGCCAGCCCCCCACATTCCACAAAAGCAAAAATGTCACATTGATATTTTTTGCTCATTAGCTTTACAATTTACGTTATAATTGCCTTGACATTGGAACCATCCCATGGTTTAGTATAGCCTATGATTATAAAGGAATAAGCAATTACAATAAGGAGGCGAAAACATGGTAAGATGCTCAGTTGCTGACCCCAATGCACTCAGAGCGGCTGTGGACAGGTATTTCAGCACTTTTACCGGCGAATTGATCTGTGCGCTGCAACTTTGGTATGAAGGTCTGGGCGGACAAGGTGTGCCCGGTGCAGCAGAAATGACGGCGATTACTGAAGCGATTGCAAATACTCCCGGATGGAAAGACATGGGAGACATGCGGTACGAGAAATTCGGCGTTCAAAAAAGCTTCAAACGCACCGAAAAACTTGACCTGCACGGCAAAAAAATGATACAGCACATGTTCAAAAGAGAGGCGCTATACAAAGAGCCTGACGGAACGGTACTGAAAATCGTAACCTCAGAACTCTGGAACCTCAGGTGTTTTGAAGTCAAAAACGGCAAAATGACCGGTCCGATGATTAAAATCCACCCGGATTCAGACCGCGCAAAAGCGCTTGTAGAAGCGTAAGCGGCAAACAATGTTTGCCCGGCACAGCTCAAAAAGGAAAGGAGAATATAATTAATGGCTGAAAAAGTAACGCATAGTATCGTCGTAGGCGGTGCGGTAACCATCCACACAGTCGACGGCGTAATCAGACGCGTAAGGCCGATTGTTCTGGATAACAACGACCCAAAAGGCTGGGTCATAAAAGCTCGCTCCAAAGTAGGCGGTCCGCAAGACACAGAATATACTCCAAACAGAAAGGTACAGCCTGCCTTTATTGCTCTGACAGAAAAAAACAGAGCATATTCATACGACCGTATCCGCTATCCGATGATTCGCGAGGACTTTGTAGAAACACCGGACGGCAAAAACCGCAATACAGAAAATCGTGGCACCTCAGGCTACAGACGTGCATCATGGGACGAGGCTCTTGACCTTGTCGTGCGCGAAATTAAACGTATCCACAAACAATACGGACAAGAAGCGATAACCGCAATGACATCTTCCCACCACTCATGGGGTAATGTGGGTTATAAAATTTCGACTTTCGCAAGATTTTTCCGTATGCTCGGATACACAGAAGTAAAAGACAATCCCGACTCTTGGGAAGGCTTCACATGGGGCGCACCACACACCTACGGATATTACTGGCGCCTCGGCTGCCCGGAAACATTCGACCTGCTTGAAGACGGTCTGCAAAATGTTGAAACAATGATTATGTGGTCGCACGACCCCGACACAACCCACGGCGGTTATGCGGGCAATGAGTCGGTTATGTGGCGTCATTGGCTTGATGACATGGGTGTACAGTTCATTTACATCGATCCATTTAACAACTTCTCATCCATAAAGCAAGCTGACAAATGGTTTGCTCCACGTCCGGGAACAGACGCAGCGCTTGCTGAAGCGATTGCTTATGTTTGGGTTACGGAAGGCCTTTACGACAAAGAATATATTGCGAAACACGCCCACAGATTCGAAGAATGGTGTGATTACATCACCGGCAAAGGCACTGACAAACTCGCAAAAACTCCGAAATGGGCTGAGTATGAAACAGGCATCCCGGCAGCAGATATCAAAGCGCTGGCTCGCCGCTGGGCATCAACAAAGACCATGGGCGGTTCGGGAATGCGTGCAGGATTCGGCGGTGTGTGCCGTACAGTTAATGGCACGGAATTTGCGCGTACAATGGTACTCCTCTTTGCAATGCAAGGTATGGGCAAGCCCGGCCAAAATATGTGGGGCGGAAACACCGGCTCACCAATGGATTATGATTTCTGGTTTGGCGGATACTCCGATCCGCTTGCAATGATTTGGAATGAACCGATTGCAGACAACGTCGCAGTCAACCCAGTTACCCAAAAGCTTTACAGACCTAATCTGCCTGATGCAATCCTCAATGGCCATTTTGAGTGGTATGGCGAGGGATTCTGCGGCCAGGGTATCGACCACGAATTTACAGAAAATATTTACCCGAAACCCGGTTGCTCAAAGGTTCATATGTTCTGGCGTTATGGTGGAACATTCATGGGCACAATGCTTGACACGAACAAATGGGTAAGGATGTACCAGAGTCCGGAACTCGAATTCGTAGTCAATCAGGACATACATTTCCACGGCGAGGCGCGTATGGCCGATGTCGTTCTTCCGGCATGTACAAGCCTTGAAAGAGTTGACATCGGTGAGCTATGTAGCTCCGGTAATGGTGGCTACCAATCTCACTCACAAACAGGCAATAGCTGGCAAGTCGTCGTATTCCAGGACAAGGCGATAGAACCTCTTTGGGATTCACGCTCAGACTACTGGATATTTGCTGAAACAGCCAAGAAACTCGGTTGGGGCGAGCAGTTTACCGAAGGCCGCACAGAGCTTGACTGGTGTAAACGTTATTGGGAAAAATCCGATCTTTGCGACAGAATTTCATGGGAAGATTTCATGAAAAAAGGCTATTTCGTACCCGGTGTGCCGGAAGACCGCGTTCGCCGTTACGGATTCCGTTGGTTTGCGGAAGGCTTCCCCTGCGACACCCCGAATCACAAACAATTCCAGGAAGAAGGAAAGCTCGGCACATTCACAGGAAAATGGGAATTTGTTTCAGAGAGCCTTCAATACTGGGCACCGCACGATGAAATCAGAACTCCGATTGCAACGTACAAGCATTCATGGGAAGGCCATCATTCGATAAAAGCAAAGAAATATCCTTTCCATCTGATTTCACCGCACCCAAGGTTTGACTATCACACCCAACACAATTCATCGACGCCTTGGTTCTGGGAAATCCCGGAAAATAGGGTATATTTGAATGGAAATCCATACCTCGTTGCTCGTATCCATCCGGAAAAAGCAGCGGAAAAAGGAATCAAAGACGGCGATGTAATCGAGCTCTTCAACGAGCGTGGTTCTGTGCTGTGCGTGGCAATCGTTACATACCGTTGTGAAGTCAATACGATTCATGCTTTCGGTTCATCCGGTATCTACAACCCGGTAGAGCCTGGTATGGAATCCATGGATATCGGCGGTTGCGTCAATCTGTTGACACCCGGCAGACTGATTGGCGATATGGTACCCGGAATGGCGCCGAACTCAACGCTTATGGATGTCCGCAAATGGGAAGGTGAGCTTCCGAAAGGCCAATTCTTCGAAGATAAACTCGATAAGGTCGCAAAGGAAGGCGATCCGGATGCGGAAACCTGCATTGAGATCATTGAGGGCCATGGATTTGAAAAGATCCAGGAGAAAGTCCGGAAGAATTATTTGAAGGGAGCAGGTGTGTAATGAGATTAGGTATTGCTGTTGATTCACGCAGGTGCATGGGCTGCTGGTGCTGCTTTACAGCCTGTAAGGACGAACATTGCGGATTTGCCTCAAAGCTTTCCGCTGCGCAACCGATGATGGGTCAAAAATGGATAGATGTTCGTGAGTGGGAACGCGGGGACAGCTCAAGACGTGTAAAATCAGCGTCTGTAGCGACCTTGTGTGCGCACTGTGAAGAGCCGGCTTGTATGAAAGCAAGCAAAGACGGCGCTGTATATAAAAGGGATGACGGCATAGTGATTATTGACCCGGATAAATCAAAAGGTCAAAAAGCAATTGTTGACGCTTGTCCGATAAAAGTTGTTTTTTGGAACGAAGAGCTTGAAATTCCGCAAAAATGCACCATGTGTGCAGAGTTGCTCGATGATCCGGAGTATCTTGCATACTTGGGTGACCCGGCGCTGAAACAGCCACGTTGCGTGGAGGCTTGTCCGAACCAATGTCTGTACTTTGGTGATCTTGATGACCCGAAATCAGATATTGCAAAGATTGTTGCCTCGCAAAAGAACACTCAGCTTGAAGAGTTCGGTGGCAAAGAAACTAATGTCAAGTGGCTCAATGTTCCGACAAGATTCCTCGCGGGCACGGTTTATCAGCCTGAGGAATTGGAAGAAGTCCTGATTGGTGCAAAAGTCAAACTGACTTGTAAGGAAACAGGCGAAACTTGGGAAACTGAGACAAACTATTTCGGGGACTGGGAAGTTGAATGGCTACCCAAGAACAAAAAAATCGACGTAGTGATCAGCGCCGAAGGATACAAACCAGTCACCTGCACCGCAAGTACCGAAAAAGACCATTATGTCGGCATGACATACATGGAAAAAGCGTAGAATATAGGGGGGCGGCATTCTGCCGCCCGTCTACCTGTAAACCCAAACGTGGAACCTGTGTAGGGGCAACTGTGTTCACCCGTCCAATCAATTCCACAACTAATTTACCAAAGGGAGAATATCTATGCGAGAAGTAGTAATAGTAGACGCTTGCCGTACAGCCGTCGGCTCATTTGGCGGAACGCTCAAAGATGTAATGGCGGAAGAACTGGCACGCGTTGTAATCAAGGGAATCCTAGACAGAACCGGAATAAAAAAAGAAGAAATAAACGAAGTAGTTCTCGGCCATTGCCGTCAATCTTCGGACAACCCGAATATCGCCCGCATAGCTGCGCTTCGTTGCGGAATTCCGGAAGAAATCCCCGCATACACAGTAATGAGACAATGCGCATCAGCGATGTCTGCCGTAGTTACAGCCGTGCAAAGCATTCAGGTTGGTGACAATGACGTAGTCATTGCCGGAGGAACCGAAAGCATGTCATCGGCTAATTTTTATTTAAGAAACCCGCGCTTTGGACTCGGCACCGGCAATGTCACGCTCTTTGATGCGGTAACGGAAGGTCAATTCCAGTCACAGCCACAAGAGACATACGGTGTGTTCAACATGGGTGTAACTGCCGATAATGTTGCAGCAAAACTTGGCATAACACGCGAAGATTCAGACAAATTTGCACTGCAAAGCCAGGAACGTGCTGCAAAAGCTATTGAAGAAGGCAAATTCAAAGATGAAATCGTTCCTGTAATTATCCCACAACGAAAAGGCGATCCAATAGTTTTTGACGTGGATGAATATCCGAGAAAAACAAACTTGGAAAAACTCGCAAAATTGCCGCCTGCGTTCGGGAAAGAAGGCGTGACAACCGCCGGAAACGCCTGTGGGCGCAACGACGGAGCATCTGCACTGCTTATAATGACTCCGGAGAAAGCAAAAGAGCTTGGACTCAAACCGCTTGCACGCTTTGTAAGCTATGCCACAACAGGCCTTGACCCGAAAATCATGGGTCTGGGCCCTGTAGAAGCGACTGAGAAAGCGTTGAAACGTGCAAACATGACGCTTGACCAAATCGACCTCGCAGAGCTCAATGAGGCATTTGCGGCACAGGCTATAGGTTGTGTGCGTGAACTAGGCATCAGCGAGGAGATAACAAACGTAAATGGTGGAGCAATTGCGCTGGGGCATCCGGTTGGTTCTTCAGGTTGCCGCCTGATTGTAACGCTGATGCATGAAATGCGCCGCAGAAACAACAAATATGGATTGGCCTCCCTCTGTATCGCCGGAGGTATGGGACAAGCAACAATAATCGAAGCGCTGTATTAAAAACAACACCGAAAGGAAATAAACAAACATGAATATTTTTGACCTAAAAGGCAAAACCGCAGTAGTCGTCGGCGGAGCCGGCGGGCTGGGCAAAGTAATAGCACAAGGCTTGCGCGATGCAGGCGCAAAAATTCTCCTCGCTGATCTCACTGAAGATTCGGTCAAAGCAGCAGCTGCAGAACTCGGCTCAGATGTAGAATGGTTTGTCGGCAACGCAGCAGTTGAAAGCGATGTAGAAGCGCTTGTTGCAGCAGCAAAAAAGAAACTAGGCAAAGTAACAATCCTTGTAAATGCCCAAGGTTTTAACAAAAAACAAGATGCACTCGACGTTGATGTTGAAATGTTCCGCCAAATGCTTGATGCAAACATCACAGGATTTATGCTCACAGCAAAGCACTTCGGCCATCACTTCAAAGAAAACGGCTATGGCAAAATCATAAACCTCTCCAGTGTTCGCGGCAAGATTGCCACACAAGGCCCTGGCAACGCAGGCTACTGTGCAACCAAAGGCGCAGTGGATATGCTCACAAAGCAACTGGCTTCTGAATTCGGTCAGTTCGGCGTGACAGTCAATGCAATCGGCCCGAACATCACAATGACACCACCGATGATGGCAATTTTCGAAATGCGTGCAAAAGCGGCTGGCGTCAGTGTAGATGAATATCTTAAACAACAAGGCAATGCCATTCCGATGCGCAGAATGGGTCAGCCGGAAGATCTCGTTGGCACAGCAGTATTCCTTGCAGCCCCGGCATCAGACTTTATGACCGGAAATATTCTTTATCCGGACGGCGGACTGACAGCAATAGGTTAATAAGTAACAAGAAGAGAGGCAGTTTCACAGCAAACGCTGAGAGACTGCCTCTTTGAGCAGAGAAAACAAAAATGGAATCAAAAATGAATATGTTGAAAAAAATAGCACTCATGTGCATTACAATAATTATAGTTGCATTTATCGGCTCGTACAATTCATATGCGGCATCCGGCGAGCTTGCCGGTAGGGTAATAATCCTCGATCCGGGACACGGAGAGCGGAGTACTAATGTCTTTGAGGGATACAATGAACATGTGGCCATGCTTTCGCTTGCGCATAGGATAAAACCATTGCTGGAGGCTCATGGCGCAAAAGTATACATGACACGCGCCACAGCTCAAGACGTATCGCTTCCGGCACGGACTGCTATGATAAATATTTTAGGGCTGAGCGCCGTGCGTGATGCGCATTTGAGAGACGCTCCGAATAGTGAGCACACCGCAAGAGAAGTTGCGCAAATAGACAGACTCATAGGCGTGATGCAAAGCATAATCGATAATCCGCGTGAACAAGGCGAAATATACAAAAACACTCCTTTTGATCCGCTTACAAGCATCCATCCGGATATGAGAAGCGTGCTTGAGATTCAGAACCACCCTGAAATAGCAGGGAGATTTTTGACAATATCGCTGCATTCGAATGCCACGGCCAGACCTATAAATACGGAGATCCACGGTGCTGATGTTTTCTTTATTTCAAATGACCACAGAAACACACGCAACTATTTCACCGGCTTTGGATTTAGTGAACAGAGCAGGCAATTTGGTGAAATTCTAATCAGCAATATTGACTCTGTAGGAATTCAAAGGCGAGCGGTGCAAAGAGCCAATTTTTTCATACTCCGTGAAATCAATATGCCTGCGGTTCTTGTTGAAAATGGGTTTCACACAAACCCACGCGACCGTGCAAATCTGCAAAATGACGATTTTCTAAACAGGCTGGCGGTTGCGTATCTGGATGCAATCAAAACGTATTTTTCCGGGATATCGCTTGATGGAAATATTACAGATGCTATCAATCGTCCGATTTCCACAAGTACTTCCGAGCCGGTGTTCTCCGATGTGCCTCGTGGAACATGGTACTTTGATGCAGTTTTACATGCATCAAATCAAGGCATTTTTGCAGGGACGGCACCGCAAGTGTTTTCGCCAAATACCGGGATGACACGAGCGATGTTTGCCACAGTGCTTTCGCGGCACGCAAATGTCAACTTCTGGGCATATAATGAAACACCATTTACGGATGTCATACAGGGTAGATGGTATGGGCATTCAGTGTCCTGGGCATATACAAACGGTATCATATCATTTGTCCAGGGAAATCAGTTTTATCCTCAGCAATATATAACCAGAGAAGAAATTGCCATGATGCTTTATAATTTGTTCCGCTTGACGGACACTGCTCTGCCTATGGGAGACTATGGCACCTTTGCAGACCACGAGAATATTTCCATTTGGGCATATCCAGGCGTACAGGCAATGAGGGATATGGATGTGATGAGGGGCGATGCTCGTAATAACTTTAACCCACAAAACAGAGCGACCCGTGCCGAGGTGGCGCAGATATTTCTCAATATAGCAGAACTTGACGATTACAATGAAAAACATTAAAAACAAGCCGACTGCAAAATATTGGCCTTAGAAGCATATTGTCAAGGTGTTTAAAAAACGAAGAAAGAGAAGCCTCCGCCCCAGTATCTTCTATAGAAAGACCACCCCGCTAGGCGTAGCCTGACGAGGTGGTTATTAATTATCCATTATCATCAATTGACAAGCATTTCTCCAACTTGATAAATATCTCCTGCGCCAACAGTCAGAATAATATCACCATCTCGGGCTATTGCACGTATATCTTCGGTCAACTTAGAAAAATCAGGATAGGAGATCGCATTAGGAACGGCATCTGCCAGCACAGCTGACGAAATGCTGGTATCGTTTTGCTCCCTTGCAGCGTAAATTGCAGCGAGGAATGTTACGTCTGCCCTAGAAAGCTCCCTGACGAAATCTGAAAACAAAGCCTTAGTTCGCGTGTAGGTATGCGGCTGAAATGCAAGAATGACGCGATTATAGTCAAGCGATGCTACGGCATCAAGCAAGGCGTGCAGCTCACTTGGATGGTGAGCGTAATCGTCATACACATCAGCGCCATTGAAACTGCCCTTGTACTCAAATCGTCTGCCAACTCCGTTATAACTGCCGAGTCCCTCTTCGATTGCAGCAGCCGGGATCCCTATAGAAGCTGCAGCAGCTGCTGCGGCAAGAGCATTTTTTAGATTATGTGACCCGGGGATGTTGAGGGTGATTTTGCAAAAAGGTATACCATCATACAAAACATCCATGGATGGATTTCTGCCGGAAGCGTTAATATTTACGCCGCGGATTCTGACGCCCTCGCCAAATCCGAAAGTGATCAGCTTACGCCCCAGTGGTGCCAAAGCGTCCATAGTGTTTGCATCATCACCATTACAAACAATATGCCCATCGCTTGGCACAAGGGATGCAAACTTACGGAACGAACTTTTCAATTCTCCGAGGTCTTTAAAGAAGTCAAGATGATCTGCATCAACATTTAATACGACAGCTACAGTTGGGCTGAAATTATGAAAAGAATTATAATATTCACAAGACTCAACTGCGATAACATCACCCTTGCCTACGCGATAACCAGAACCGAGTATCGGCAGAGTTCCACCAATCATGATCGTCGGGTCGGTATCGGCGGCGAGTAATATTTGTGCCACCATAGAGGTTGTCGTGGTTTTTCCATGAACGCCGGAAATGCAGATGGCTTCTTTATATTCGCGCATAATATATCCCCATGCCATTGCGCGTTCGAAAACCGGGATATTCAATGTGCGGGCAGCCTTAATCTCATCATTATCTTCACGCGCAGCAGCAGTGCGGATGATTGCCCCTGCGCCATCGACATTTTCGGCATGATGGCCGATTTTGACATCGATCCCCATGCGGCGAAGCTTGACGATAACCGGGCTATCGCTGACGTCAGAGCCGGTAACATTTATGCCCATGCCATGTAATATCTCAGCGAGTGGAGACATAGAAACGCCGCCGATTCCGACAAGGTGCATACGCTCCCCACTTTTTAAATGCTGCTCAAATCCGTCCAAATCCATACAACACCCACTTCTACTATTTGCATTAGCATCGGTTTACGATTATACTATCGTTGGTAACAATTTTCAATAGCGAATTTATTTCAAGATGGAGATTAAAATTTCGCCGCATAATTATATTGTATATTGGTATTGAGAGGGTGCTATGACTGAGCCATCAAACCGACAAGAGCCGACAGAGCCAATCGAACAAATACAGCCAATGGACGTGCCTGAATCGAAAGGCCAGACAGACCCAGTAGAGCCGTCCGGTCACAGCGCAAGAGATATAAAACGTGACTACAAATCGATATGCAGAAAACTCGGACTGATCATGTGCCTATATTTCGTGTGCAGAATTATTGGTGGAAGCATATCGAGCGTTATATTTGGACATGCAGATGTGATTGGACACACAGCCGCACACATCTTAGGCATGACGGTTGTTGTCATTTTTGTTTACATCATACCCATGTTGGTTACGGCACTCATGTTTGGAAGCATGAGTTACTATAACATCCGCAGTGTGCAGTTTCGGAAGCTTTACGAAAAACCGGAGCGGCTTGCCCGTGCGATTGGAACATTTCCGGCAATGTACGGACTGGGATACGGCGTTGCCCTGCTGACGTTGCTATTGTCTTTTTTGATTTCACGCGCTACCGGTGGACAGACATTCATTGAAGACATACTCAGGCCAACAACCATCGAAACAACAACCAGCTTGGGCTCTGCTCTTGTAATGGTTTTTGTGTTGGTGGTCATTGCGCCGATATTCGAAGAGATTTGGGTCAGAGGCATCATGTATGATGCTTTGAAGCCGTACGGCACAGGCATCGCAATAATAATCAGCTCCATTATTTTTGGGCTTATGCATGGAAGTCTATATATGCTATTTTACACGACGGCTTTGGGCTTTGCCTTGGGATATGTACGCTACGCGACAAACTCACTGCTCATAGTTACAATACTTCATGCAATGATCAATGCGGTCGCTGCTGGCATGTTGTTTATGATGACCATGACGGAAATCACTATGGAAGAAAGCGTAATTGTAAACACAGTGCAAAATGTATATATCCTAGCAGTTCTGGCGCTCATAATTGTTGGAATAATCGCATTTATTGTAAGAATCCCCACGATTCGGAGATACAAACTTGAAAATTCATGGAACAGCGTAAGCGGAGGTAGGAAAACAGCTTTGTTTTTCTTTTCGATTCCTGCTATAATCATGCTGGTTCTGGCATTTAATGAGCTGACAAACTATTGGCTAATCAGTTTGATTCTGTAAAGAGAAAGTACATTTTAAAGCTGACGAGATAAACATAAGGAGCAATCTATGCTTAAAATAAGCGGACTCAAAAAAAGCTATAAAGGCTTTCCGGTGTTGACAAATCTGAATATGAATATCGAAAAAGGCGATGTATACGGATTCATCGGTACTAACGGCTGCGGAAAAACTACTACTATGAATATTATCTGCAACATAATACCCAAAGATGAAGGTGAGATAGCATTTGAAAATGAAAATGTCAAGATAGGCTATTTACCGGAATCACCGGCACTTTATGGTTATATGAATGGCTTTGAATATCTTGATTTTATCGGTGCATGTTGCGAATATGAAGGTGATATCAAGGCTCGGACAACAGAACTTTTGAACCAGACCGGCATGATGACCAGTGCGTACAGGCAAATAAAAGGCTATTCCAGAGGCATGAATCAGCGCATTGGAATAGCAGCGGCATTGTACCAAAACCCGGATTTGCTGATATTGGATGAACCGACCTCGGCGCTTGATCCAGAAGGCAGGGCAGAGGTCATGGAGATAATAAAGCAGTTGGCAGGAGCGGGAGCTACCATAATACTCTGTACACACATATTGGCGGATATTGAACGTGTGGCAAACAAAATAGGCATTCTCCGAAATGGCGTCATAGCTGCTGAGGGGACGATTTTGGATGTCAAAAAAAGGTTTGAGGGAGCAAATGCGATAAATATTAGGTTGCAATATACGCCTGCTGCCACGCATCCTGTTTGCAACATAGAGCAAGTTGAAAGATTCGAAATCTGGCATGGCGGCGTAACACTCTATGCAAAAAGCGACATCAGTGAAGCGGAGCTCTTCTACAAAGCGATTACCAATCTTGCGCAGCATAAAATCCTGCCGGAATCAGTTGAAATAAAACGTCTGACGCTTGAACAAATCTATATCGGAATTAACAACGGCACATTAGTGTAGCGCCATCACCTTAAGCTGGCAATCAAACCCCAAATGGAAAGGATTTGAGCATATTGTCTGTACAAACAAGTGCATGTTTTAAAAAAGAAATTCAGGCCTTTACAAGAACAAAACGCCTGTTAATAATTATTCTGATACTCATAGGGTGGGCAATGGTAGCGCCGCTGCTTATCAGAAGTCTGGGCGTTGCAATGGACGTTTTTGCACCTGTATACGATGAATTGGGCATGGACGTATCCGGGATGTCTGAACTATTTGCCACAAATGTCTCTACAGGCGTCATACCCGCAGTTTCAGACCTCACAACAACAGGGCTGATTGCATTTTTAATTCTCATAAACGGCTTTGCAGGCGGAGAGCAGAAGAAACGGTCGATAATGATACCCAAAAGTGCAGGCCTTAGAAGCTTTGGGTACCTTTTTCCAAAATATATAATCTATCCGCTTACGGCAATTGTTCTGGCAATCATTGCAGCTTTCGTGTCGTGGGGAGCGTCGATAATCGTATTTGAGGTCAATGACATCACAGCACAGGGTGTCTTTCGGGGCGGAATGCTTGCCGGAGTGAGCCTGATGTTTTATATATGTATGCACCTGACATTGGGAACAGCTACCGGAAAAGCGGGTATGAGTTCGGTGATTTGTATCGTTGCATCCCTTCTGCTACCCAATCTTTTTGCAGTGTTGGGTGCGCAACAGGTATATAACCCGTTTATGCTCAATATGATGGCCGTCTCAGCTTTGGCAGATGACGCAATGCATAGACTCATGGCTCAGGAAATTTTTGCGACAGTCCTTGTAGCCCTGATATTGATGGTCATGCTATATTTCGTAGCGCTATTCGTGCAAAATGCGAAAAAAATCGACAACTCCGGTAACGCAATAAGTTTGTAGGTGCAACACATTCCGGCTTATGAAAAACTGCACTGTAAGCTCTTGTTTTTCATAATGCCCAATAGCCATCAACTGCGAATATCTTGAAAAAATCAGTGCAGTATGATATTATGCGAAAAATATACCTTGCAGCAAAAAGGAAACAACAGATGAACATTGAAGCACCTTGGCTGAGCGCATACGGAAATGTTCCGCACACTCTGGATTACCCGACCCACTCAATGGTTGGGCAAGTATTTGAATGTGCCGAAAAATACCCGGACAACATAGCGTATGACTTTTTCGGGTGCACCCAAACCTACCGGGGTCTCGCCAGAGAAATCCGAGCATGTGCAAAAGGACTTCTGGCCAGTGGTATAGCAAAAGGCGAGCGTGTAACGATATCTATGCCAAACGCCCCGCAATCTGTCATCATGTTTTATGCACTCAACCTGATTGGTGCAGTGGCAAGTCTTATACACCCACTGTCTTCGGAAGAAGAGCAGGTGCGTTATATCAATGCAAGCCGCAGTGTTGCGGTATTTACTTTGGATCAATTTGCGCAACAACTAAAAACGCTGTTGCCGCGGACAACTGCAAAACTGCTTATACTTACAGGGGTTGAGGACGGACTCAAAGGAATAAAGAAACCTTTATACAAGCTGACAAAAGGCAGAAAGATAAAGCGTTGTCCGACCAATGCAAATCTGCTCAGATTTACAGATCTTATAGTAAGTGGGCGAGACTTTTCCGGAGCAATAGATGCGAGCATGAAAGATCATGATGTTGCGGCGATACTGTACAGCGGAGGCACCACTGGAACATCAAAAGGCGTAATGCTTACAAACCTGAACATAAACGCACTGGCAATGCAAACAGAAGCGGCGGGCGACTGTGTTATGCCGGGTTACAAAATGCTCGCAATACTTCCGATATTCCATGGATTTGGTCTGGGGGTATGCATCCATACAGCGCTTATCACCGGATCAACGACAATACTTGTACCGCAGTTTTCCCTGAAAGAATATGCAAAGCTGCTCAAAAAGTATAAACCGCACTACATCGCAGGAGTACCCACACTGTATGAAGCGTTGCTACGTATGTCGAACATCGAGAACCTGGACATGTCGCAGATGGTGGGCATCTTTTGTGGCGGCGATACACTATCCATTGAACTAAAGAAAAAAGTCGATGCATTCTTGAAAAAACATGGCTCAAAAGAACAAATCAGAGAAGGTTATGGGATGACAGAAAGCGTATCTGCAAATTGTCTGACACCAAGAACATTCCATAAAGAAGGCAGTATCGGAATACCATACCCGGACATGCACATAAAAATAATCAAACCCGGCACGCAGGATAGACTTCCATATGGCGAGGAAGGCGAAATCGTTATCTCTGGGCCAACTGTGATGAAAGGTTACGATAATAACGAAGAAGAAACCAACCAAACCCTCCAAAAACACGCCGATGGTCGGATTTGGCTTCACACGGGCGATTTGGGCATGATGGATGACGAAGGATTTCTGTTTTTTCGTCAGCGCATCAAAAGAATGATTATATCATCCGGATTTAACGTATACCCGTCACAAGTCGAAAATGTGATTGAAGCGCATGAAAGCATCCAGATTAGCTGTGTGATTGCAGTGCCCGATGATTTCCACATGCAACGCATAAAGGCATTCATTGTCCTCAAAGATGGACAGGTGCCAACGGAAGAAATTAAGAAGTCAATAATTGATCATGTCAGAAAAAATGTCACGAAATATGCCATGCCTCGCGAATTTGAATACCGCAAAGAACTGCCAAAAACACTGATAGGCAAAGTGGCGTACCTTGCACTTGAAAAGGAAGAACAGGAGAAACGAGAAAATGCCAAATTGGTTTGATGATATGGAAAGCAAGATTCCGAAAGGCAAAGTCAGAACACGCTTTGCACCCAGCCCGACAGGATATATGCATGTTGGTGGGTTGCGCACCGCTTTGTATGCGTATCTGGTCGCGAAAAAAAGCGGAGGCACCTTTATTCTGAGAATTGAGGATACAGATCAAGCTCGGTTTGTCGAGGGTGCGACTGAAATAATAATCAAGACATTAAGCGACGCTGGAATGAATTATGATGAAGGCCCGGATATTGGCGGGCCGGTCGGCCCATATACCCAGAGTCAGCGGCGCGAAACTTACTTGCCGTATGCAGAGCTGCTCTGTGAAAAAGGCGCTGCTTACTATTGTTTTTGTGAGCTGGATGAACAGGACGAAACAGAAGACAGCGCTGAGGCTAAAGAAAGTGCATCCAAATTTCTGATGGAAGATGACCCCTGCCGCAACCTGCCATATGAAGATTCCAAACTAAGGGTTCAGTCGGGAGCACCATTTGTCATCCGGATGAAAGCGCCGCGTGATGGAGCAACAACAGTCAGCGACATGGTGTTTGGCGATGTAACAACACAAAACAAAACGCTTGATGACATGGTGCTATTAAAAAGAGATGGAATGCCGACATATAATTTTGCCAATGTTATTGACGACCATCTGATGGGCATTACCCATGTCATGCGCGGCAGCGAGTATATCAGCTCAACGCCTAAGTACAACATATTATACGAAGCTTTCGGATGGGAAATACCCCATTACATAACAGTATCTCCAGTGATGCGCGATGCACAGCATAAACTGTCAAAACGGCACGGAGATCCGACATATGATGACTTGATTAGTCAGGGATATCTGCCCGAGGCATTGCTCAACTATGTTGCCCTTTTGGGCTGGAGCCCCGGAGGTGAGCGTGAAATTTTCACGCTTCAAGAAATGCTTGAGGTATTCGAAATCTCAGGAATATCAAAATCACCGGCAATTTTTGACATGGAGAAGCTAAAGCACTTCAACAGCGAATATATCAGGGCATTGTCAATTGACCAATTTACAAATCTGGCTGAGCCGTACATAAGGCAAACGGTCAGAAATGAGCATATTCAAGCAAAAGCAATAGCGCAAATATTGCAGGCACGTTGTGAAAAACTGAGCGATATCCCCGAAAAAGTAGACTTTTTTGACGAGCTTCCACAATATGATACAGAACTTTATGTGCACAAAAAATCTAAAACAGACAAAGTCATTTCAAAAGAAATGCTCCTGGCGGCGCTTCCGGTACTCGAATCAATAAATGTTTGGGATGTTGACAGCATTCACAACACGCTGATAGAATTGGCCGAAAAACTCGAAGTCAAAAACGCAACGCTCATGTGGCCGGTGCGTATAGCGATTTCAGGGAAAGCAGTAACCCCAGGCGGTGCAATTGAAATATGCTTTATACTGGGTAAAGACGAAACCCTCCGCCGGATAAGCGTTGGGATAGAGAAGCTAACGTAGGCTGTGGGGAGTTTGACTCTCGTCAGCCTAACCAGGAGGTAAACCAATGACTCGAACAGTAAAGAATATTGTAATGGTTTTCACGTTGATAGCTGCGATATTTCTTGTTATCTTTTGTGTTGAACTTATTATAGTAAATAGGGAAACAACCGAAAATGGGTCTGAACCCACCGTGTCCGCAGATACGCCCGATGAAAATGGTGAAGATGGGATGTCTGAAGAAAATGGATATTTTGATTCGCTTGAAGACTGGTATCTAAACGGGTTTGGTGAAGAAGATGGAGAATTTGGCGAAATAATCATACCTGCACCCAGGGGAGAAACACGATTTGAAATGCCTACGCTTTTAGATGACTTGACACTTATTGCCTATGCGGATGAAGGTTTTTTCAACTTCTTTGAGGGCGAGTATAACTGGCTTTTCGCATATGCCTCAGAAGGCGAGGCATCGCTTCAGATATCGTTTGACCTCATAACGCATGAAGGAATTAGGGCGCTGGCCGGACGTGTATTGCTGAGACATCTTGATGATGGTGGACAATCGCGGGTTTTAGGGGAGCGAAATGTAGGTGCCTCAGATATTAGAGGCTATGCAGTGATTAGTGAGGCAGAGGACAGGACAATTGAAGCATGGGTACATAGCTTGACCGGAAGCCCGACAGAAGCCATAGCAGTTGTTTTCTTAATCACCTATGAAAACGAAGATCAAAGAGAGGCGCTTTTTGAAATTCTTGATACGCTTGAAATAATTTCTGATGACGATGAAGCAGTTGATGACGAAAGCGATGACGAATAAGGTTGAAAAATGAAACTTGTGTTTGAAAAACTCAAGTTTCATTTTTGGTTAGAATTTGACGCACGTGTTTGACACGTGTTAAAATGCATAGGGTTAGAATTTGACGCACGTGAAAACAAGCGAACTAACCAAGTTAGCGAAAAAGCAAGGTTGCTGTTAAAACGGCATGGCTCGGAACACGATATATGGATAAATCCGAAAACAGGAACCACTGGAAGAATCCTATCGATTGGTAGCTTAAAACCCTAAATTCAACCCGCCAGTCAGTTTGGACATAGACTCGCTCATACTCGTTTCAGCCTTGCGCAGCGCCTCATTGACAGCCGCAAGAATCAAATCCTGAAGCATTTCAACATCTTCGGGATCGACTGCGTCAGGCTCAATAACAAGCTGTTCCAGCTCACGCTTGCCGCTAACAACAGCGGTTACAACGCCGCCGCCGGACTGAGCGGAATAAGTCTTTTCCTCAAGCTCAGTTTGCATCTTCATCATGTCAGCCTGCAGCTTTTGTGCCTGTTTCATCATGTTCATGTTCATACCGCCGCCGCCATAGCTGCCGCCGCGAAAACCGCCTTTACCCACTATAACATCTCCTTACTCTTATTCAACTTATTCAAAATTTACGATACCGAAAGTATCGACTAATTTTTCCAGTTTATCGTGCTTGCTTTGCGTAACAACACCCTCAAAAGACTCGACCCGCAAAAGAATCTCACGCCCCAGTACATTGCAAGCAGCATCCTTTATTAAATCAAAAAACATCTTAGACTCTATTTGCTGGACAGCGAATGGATTTCCGGCGCGTATAATGAGCGCATTATCTATAAGCTCAGCTGTTATATCGGAACTGTCGCTGAGCAGCGCATATACGGCAACTTCATCCTTTAGTATGTCGAGGATTTTAGCCCAGTAATCATTTGCTGCATTAGAAACAGTTTGGGTAGTTGTACCAATGCTCGCTTCAGTATGTTCTTCCGACACATCTATCGTTGATGGTTCAGCTGACGTTTCCGGATCAGCAATATCTGTCGGTTTTGCCTTAGCCACCGGCTCCGTATTAACTTCCGGCGCATTTATTTCCTCTGGTTTTTCGTGTATCTCCGCTGCCGTTTCCGGCTCTGGCCATTCCGGTTCTTCTGTTTTAGCGACAGATGTTGCCTTAGTGTCCGTTTGCGAATGCACTTTAGGAACGCTTGTTGTATTTGACGCAACCTCGGTAGTTGCATGTTCTATATACGCAGCACCTGGCACTCTGTCAGACGATTCCAGCCTAACGATCCTTGCTAAAAGGGCTGAAGTGTCATCAAGCAATCGTTCGTCACAAAGCCGAATGAGGCACATTTCAGCAGCCAGTCTCACGCTTCCACCGTGCACGATACCTAATGAAGCCTCGCGAAGTACTTCTAACCCGGAAAAAAGACGCTCGGACTTCATTTTTGAAAAAGAAGAAAGCTCCGAACGGCTGTAACTGCTGCTCAATAGTGGGGAATCGGGAGCCAATTCGAAGATAAGAAGGTCACGATATAATGATGCCAATTCACGCAGAAGCGCAGTGATATCCTTACCATCATCGTATAACTGATCAAGAATCAAGAGCGCAGCCACTGTACCCCTGTTTGCAACAGCTTCCGCAAGCTGCAAAAGCTCTGCTTGTCCGGCCAGTCCAATCGTGTCAAGAACCCGTTGCAAATCGATATCAGAATCAGTTGCACACTGATCTAACAGAGATAATCCATCACGCATTGACCCATCTGCCAGCGCCGCAAGCTTCTCTTTTGCTTCAAGGGAGAGAGATATAGATTCTTTGTCTGCAACGTAGCTCAGGCGCGATGCAATGGTTGCGGGCGATAATCGTCTGAACGAAAACCTTTGGCAACGAGACAGGATAGTTGATGGAACTTTGTTGAGTTCAGTTGTAGCTAAAATGAACAACAGATGCTCAGGAGGTTCTTCAAGAATTTGCAAAAGCGCGTTAAAAGCAGTCGTTGAGAGCATATGAACCTCATCAACGATATAAACGCGCTTTTTGACCGAGGCCGGAGAATAGACAGCTTCATCAAGAAGGGCTCGGATATCGTCAACCCGGTTGTTTGATGCGGCTTCAAGCTCAAGCACATCAAGTATACTGCCACTCTCGATGCCTTTACAGGAGGAACATTTATTGCAAGGTTCACCATCTTCGTGGTTGAGGCAGTTTACAGCGCGTGCAAGGATTTTAGCACAGGTAGTCTTGCCGGTGCCGCGTGTTCCAACGAACAAATAGGCATGAGACAGCCTCCCGGAAGCAACCTGTCTGCACAGAGTAGACGTGATGTGTTCCTGTCCGGTAACATCACCAAAATATCGGGGACGATATTTTCTATACAAAGCCTGATACATAAACTTTTTCCCTCAATTAAACGGGAGTCAAACTCCCATCGGTTTTGCCGGGAGCTCTTAGCCATTGCTCCGCCGAAAGACCGCACACCGACCTTTGAAAATGCAATATACCCGCTGACTTGACAGCCGGCTCGAAGTCGGTTGCCTTGCGGCACACGTAAGATTTCGCTTAATGCTGCTCGGTTCCCCGCCTGACATGATTCACGAATTTACGTTGCGCAAGACCGACTCTTCATCGCTGCTTATCAAGGGCTGACGATACATCACAAGTCCGGGGGACGGGATTCATTCCTGCTGTAGCGGGTTGCAGGTTATAGGGCACCGCTAACTCCCCAACTAGTGCGGCCTTTCGCCGGAGCAAAAAGGCTCTCGACATTATACTATGGTTTATGAGCATTATCAAGCGACAATTTTGTTAATTGTGTCTTCAAGAAAAACACTTTACATCTTGGGAAATCTATGTTAGTATACTTTGAATTGAGTTGGCTGGTGATATAAACCACAATTTCGCCGCTCAGAATCCATGCGCTTAGTTTCAGGACAACGCCGCTTTGCGGATTCTTTCCGCCTGATACTCAGCCATAGGACATACAGGTCTTACAAAATATGACCAGAAGAAAGGAACTTTTTACAATGATCACAAAAGACCAAAAAACTGACGTAATCGAATCAAACCGCACCCATGCAACGGACACAGGCTCACCAGAAGTGCAAATTGCAATTCTGACCGAGCGCATCAGGCAACTGACAGAACATCTAAAAGTCCACAAGAAAGACAAACACAGCGAACTTGGACTTCTAAAAATGGTTGGACGCCGCCGCAGCTTGCTTGATTATCTTGCAAACAAAGACATTGAGCGTTATAGAGCATGTATCGCTAAACTAGGCATTAGAAAATAAGGAAAAATGGAGCCGCTCTGGTGAACTTCCAGCTCGGCTCCAACGTATACCCCCTACAATTATTTCTATCCAAATCCGGGCACGATCCCATAGCAGTTGAAAATGCATCCGAAAAACATCGACATTACGAAACCGGTTCGCAACCCCCCTTGAAAAATTTCAGAAACTCGCGAACTACAGCTTAGATACCGCAAAAATAGGATCGGATATATTTTCAAGTGCTAAGAGATTTGCTGCTTCGGAAAACTAAAAGGAGAATGAACGCAGATGATTATTCAAAAAAGAGAATTTCCGAACGAAAAGAAATACACAATGGAATTCGCAGGGCGTACACTGACGCTCGAAACAGGCAAACTTGCGGAACTATGCAACGCCGCAGTCCTCGTTCGCTACGGCAAAACAGTAGTACTCGTAGCAGCGACAGCATCACCCAGACCGCGTGATGGTATAGACTTCTTCCCGCTTTCCGTAGATTTCGAAGAAAAACTATATGCAGTCGGCAGAATCCCGGGCGGATTCTTACGCAGAGAAGCAAGACCTGGAGAACGCGCAGTGCTTGCAGGACGCATGATTGACAGACCTATGCGCCCACTGTTTCCGGACGACCTCCGTAATGACGTAGCAATTACCTGCACGATTATGGCAGTTGACCACGATTGCTCACCGGAAATTGCAGCGATGGTAGGTGCCTCGGCAGCCATATCAATTTCAGATATCCCATTTAATGGACCGATTGCTGGTGTTGGCCTGGGTCTTATAGACGGACAGTTTATAATCAACCCGACAACAGCGCAACGCGAAGTATCAGAAATGTACTGCACAATAGCATCCACATCAAGCAAAGTTGTAATGATTGAAGCTGCTGCAAATGAAGTGCCCGACGATATAGTACTCGAGGGAATAAAACATGCGCACGAAGCAATTCAACCGGTTATCGCATTAATCAATAAAATGGTCGCAGAAATAGGTAAGCCAAAGTTTGAATATGCAAAAGCATCATTCAACGAAGAGCTTTTTGCAAAACTCGTAGACAAATATATGGAAGACGTAAAACATGCCATGGACACCGACGACAAAAATGTGCGCGAAGAGCGCTTCAATGAAGTCGTTGGTCGTATGATTGAAGCATTTGGCGAAGAATATCCTGAAATAAATGCTCAAATGGAAGAGATAACATATAGGGTACAGAAGAAAGTCGTCAAAGCATGGCTGCTTGAAGGCAAACGCGTTGACGGAAGAGCGATGAACCAGATTCGCCCGTTGGCAGCGGAAGTTGGACTTTTGCCGCAAGTACATGGCTCCGGCTTATTCACACGCGGTCAGACCCAAGTTCTTTCTATAGCAACACTCGGAACAATCTCCAATGCGCAAAAACTCGACACGATTTATGAAGAAGAAACTAAACGCTATATGCACCACTACAATTTCCCATCCTTCTCGGTTGGCGAAGCCCGTGGGTCGCGCTCGACATCAAGACGTGAGCAAGGCCATGGTGCGCTTGCAGAAAAAGCACTGGAGCCTGTTTTGCCCGGCGTTGGTGAGTTCCCATATGCTATCCGTGTTGTATCAGAAGTACTCTCATCCAACGGCTCGACATCACAAGGTTCGATTTGCGGTTCTACACTGGCGCTCATGGATGCCGGTGTGCCTATAAAAGCTCCGGTAGCCGGAATATCCTGCGGCCTCATCTCAGATGGCGACGACTGGACGACATTTATTGACATCCAGGGCGTGGAAGACTTCCATGGCGAAATGGACTTCAAAGTCGGCGGCACTAAAAAGGGTATTACAGCGATTCAGATGGATCTTAAAAACGACGGTCTGACAATGGAAATCATCAAATCTGCATTTGACATGTGCCTTGAAGCAAGAGTCCAGATGATTGACGAGATTATGATGCCATGTATATCAAAACCGCGTGAAGAGCTGGCTGAAACTGCCCCGAAAATGATTATGATGAAAATTCATCCCGACAAAATCAGGGAAGTCATTGGCAGTGGCGGCAAAGTGATACAAAAAATCGTCGCAGACACAGGTGCAAAAGTCGATATCGAAGACGACGGCAGCGTGTTTATCGCTTCTCCTGACATTGAAGCATGTCGTGCGGCAAAACAAATCATTGACAATATCGTGTTTGTTCCTGAAGTCGGAAAGCTCTATTATGGTAAAGTTGTGCGCATCATCCCAATCGGCGCGTTTGTTGAGCTTGTTCCGGGTAAAGACGGCATGGTGCACATTTCAAAACTCGAGAATCGCCGAGTTGAGAAAGTCGAGGATGTACTCAACGAAGGTGATATGACTTGGGTTAAAGTTATGGAAATTGATGACCGCGGCAGAGTAAATCTTTCAAGAAAAGATGCAATAAAAGATCGTGAAGCACAAGGTTTCAAGGATTAATAAATAGTTTTCTTGGCGGTGGAGGGGCGACCACTCCATCAGGCTTCGCCTGCCAGGTTACACAGGGTATTTGTGATGGTTTTCGAGTTCGCGAATGTAGGGAGACGAGACCCGTTCTGAGCGAACGAGAAAATCATTGGAAATACCCAGCGTTCCCCCCTCCGATGGAGGGGAATGGTTGCTCATTCTAAGCGAAATCATTAAAAACAGGTTGATTGCCACTGTGGCAATCAACCTGTTTTAAGCTAATTTGCGCTTTGTATTATTTGCCGGGATAAAATTTTGCCTCATACTCTTGTCGGGTCATATCAGCTTCGAAGAACAAAGCAACTGTGCCGGGTCCTGAATGAGCACCGATAACCGGACCGATTTCAACGATAATAAACTCGTTTACATCAACAGCGGCTTTAATAAGCTCTGCAAGAGTGTTTGCATCATCTATACAATCACCATGGCCAATCAGAACAGTATCCAGTTTTTTTGTATCAGGATTTAAGCTGCGCTGCATTTGGCTGACTAAAGTCTCTAGTGCGGCCTTGCGCCCGCGAGCCTTATCCTTTAGCTTCAGAGTGCCGTCCGGAGCGACATTAAGCAGAGGCTTGATACCAATAATAGAACCGGCAACAGCTTGCAACTTGCTCACCCTGCCACCACGATGCAGGAAATGAAGATCATCGACGGTAAAGAGAGAAAAGCACTTATCCCTGTTATCTTCAAGAAACTTAACAGTATCTGGGAGGGAAAGCCCCTCGGCACGCTTCTTGATGGCTAGCGCAGTGAGCAAGCCGATACCGGGTGCAGCATTCAGGCTGTCAAAAGTGAAAATCTGACAATCAGGATAGGCCTCTTTAACTTCTCCTAAAGCAATAACAGAATTTTGATATGTGCCGGATAACCCGCTGCTCAAAGAAATGTGGAGCAGAGGCTCGTTGCGCTTTGCATACTCAGTAAAAACCTCAGCAAAAGTCTCGGGGTTAATCAAAGTGGTCCCGGCTTTGCTGCCTGCCCGAAGCTTTGTGTAGAACTCAGAGCTTGAAATGTCTTGCCAACGACCTTTGTAATGCCAATTTTCATCCAGTTGGAAAGGAATTGGAGTGACCGCCAGATTGTGCTTTTCGATGTATTGCGGAGGAAGATCGTTTCCGGTGTCTATCATTATAGTAAATTGACTCATAATACTATACCTTTCTGAAATTTAACTAATCATATCATAATGTAATATTAAAACACTAATTATGTATGAAAATTCATTATTTGTTCACAATGTTCTCGTAAGAAAGCCTCAACCACCGCTGGTTACAGGCAGTATAAGCACATCGTCACCATCTTTTAGTAGCATTTCTGCCCCTCCCAGAACCGCTGCGCTGGTCCCGTTGACCAAGATTGCAACCCGTAGCTCAGGATAGCCGGTTTCGTCGCAAACGGCATCGTAGAAATCCTGCCCATAAGTGCCTGTCATATTTCTGAGCAACTCGTGAAGCGAAGCGCCATCCGGTAACTCGACAAAGACTTTTCTGCCCGAAATTATTTTCGCAATCGAATGAACCGTCCGAATCTGAATGACCATATGGAACTTTGACTCCCTTCCTGCAAAGCTAAGTTTTCAGATGAAGCTGGCGAGAGTCGAACCGATGGGCGTTCGACTCTCGTCAGCGAACCCTCAGAAGCACCGACTAGCCATCCTGGCTATTTCCTGGGAAGTGCTTTATAGATAGAGCTCCGGACAAAGTTACACAAACTTTTTGAGTAGTTCAAACTCCTGCTTCATACCGAGAGACTTTAACTTCTCTTCGGTGGGCACACCATCCTTTGTCCATCCGCGATCTTCATAATATTCATCGAGCATGAAATCAACTTCGTTTTGAGGAATATAAGCGCCTTTTGCGCCGCCCTCTTTCATAGGCTCGGTTTTTATACGTTCGGGGAAATCATCTTCGGAGCGGGTAAAGCCTTCACGAACATTGAAAATCTTCGCGGCATTATTGACGCGCTCACCTATGGTGTAGATATCCTCGGCGGTGTACGTGGTACCGGTCAGCGCATTGACGATATCGGCAGCATTCTGCTGACAGACCCCGGCAAGCGCCATATCCAAAACAAACCCGCACATCGGAAATGAATCGCATGTAACAGCCCTGACATCCTGGTTCCATTTTGTAAGTTTGCCTTTACCCTCATAGGCAAGGCGGTCAACCGGGTAAGGAATCGGAACGGAGAACATCTCCTGAAAGGCATAGCCCAGACAGTGGTCAGCGCCGGTATAACCTGTGGCATAGTTTAAGCCGTGAGCCTTTGCTCCGCGAACATCATAACCAGGAAGCTCCAAGCCTTTAACATGCATGGCATATTGCTCAGACCCTTTACCAATCTGCTCTGCAGCTTTTTGTACACCATCAGCCAAAATTGCGCCAATGCCGTCCCTGTGGGCGATTTTATGTACCATGGTTATCATTGCCTCAGCATTACCCCAATGCAAATCAATACCGTCGAGATCATCTTTGGTTAAAATACCTTTTTCATAACACTCCATGGCAAAAGCAATAGAAACACCGCAGGAAATGGTATCCATGCCGTACTCGTCACATAGTTTGTCTGCGGCAATGACCTCGTTGAAGCTCTTCATCAGCGTCGATCCGCCGAATGAGTAAATCGTTTCAAATTCCGGAATAGAAGCAGTGCCTTTGTATGGGCCCGATTTGGCAAGCTTAACCTGAGAACAGCCGACCGGGCATTTATAACAAAATTCTCTGGTATGGTTGAATTCGTTTTGACCGACCTCACTGCCAAAGGAATCAAGAGGATCCCATTCGCCCGTGTTGGCAAAATTCTTTGTTGGGAAAACACCCATTTCATACATATGATCGATAATGCCGGGAGTACCGCCTTTAGAGAAAGTTGGATACATAATGGGGCTTTCTTTCATGGCCTGAAGCATTGATTTCACAGCCGTTTTGAAAGCTTCTGGATTTGCAATTGGCACAGGTTCTGTGCCGCGAATTGCGATTGCTTTAAGGTTCTTTGAGCCCATTACAGCACCAACACCCTTGCGTCCAGAAGCATGACGCTCATTGATAATGGAAGCATACAGATTCAGGTTTTCACCGGCCTGACCGATACACGCAATGCGTACATTCTGGTCGCCTATGGTGTCTTTGATAAAATGCTGAGTATCCATAGTGTTAAGACCCCAGAGATGCTTTGCATCTCTGAAAGATACCCTACCGTCTTTTATCCAAAGATATGTGGGCTTTTCTGCTTTGCCCTCAACAATGATCATGTCGTAACCTGCAAACTTTATCTCTGCCGGAAAATGCCCACCGCTGCTCGACTTTGCTACAGCGCCGGTAAGCGGTGACTTTGCAGTAACCACAACCCTGCTGGCACAAGGCACATCTGTTCCAGCGCATGGGCCAAGCGAGAAATACAAGTTGTTTTCAGGGCCGAGCGGGTCGCATTTAGCCGGAACCTCTTCAAGCATATATCTGATGCCAACACCCGCGCCGCCCAGATATTTTTCTGCAACATCCTGTCTCAAAGGCTCCTCAGCAAATTTCTTTTCAGTAAGATTGATACGTAACACCTTACCAGTATAACCGCCTTTAAACATTCGAAACTCCCTTCGTATTTAAATTTTATTTTTTATTTCATTTTCAGCAATTGCTTTAAATTCTTCAAAACTCATAGCGCCGATATCACCATCTAAACGCTTACGAACAGTGACAAGCCCACTCTCTGCCTCCTTGTCGCCCAAAACAAGCATGTAGGGGATTTTTTGTAATTGGGCTTCGCGTATTTTAAACCCAATCTTCTCACTGCGAAAATCAGTTTCAACCCTCATGCCTGCGTTGCTTAAATTTTCAGCAATGGCTTCTGCATAATCACGAGTCCGATCGGTGATTGGCATAACAATGACTTGAACCGGAGCAAGCCAAAGTGGGAATGCACCAGCATAATGCTCGGTTATGATGGCGATGAAGCGTTCGAGAGACCCAAGGGCAGTTCTGTGAATCATGACAGGCCTGTGTTTCTCTCCATCTGCACCAACATATTCAAGTTCAAAGCGCTCCGGCATCTGGAAATCAAGTTGGAGCGTGGCACATTGCCAGGTGCGACCCAGGCAATCCACAAGGTGGAAGTCAATCTTAGGCCCATAAAAAGCGCCGTCGCCGGGATTGAGCTTATAATTGATTTTTTTTGCAACAAGTGCCTCTTCAAGCAGTTTTTCAGCAGCGTCCCACCTATCGACCTCACCCATAAATTTTTCGGGGCGGGTGGAAAGCTCCACTTTATAATCAAATCCAAAGACCTTGTAAATCCGATCGACGAGATCGATTAAAGAGGTGATTTCGTCTGGAATCTGCTCGGGAGTCATGTATAAATGCGCATCGTCTTGTGTGAAGTTTCGGACACGCATCAGTCCGTGCAGCGCACCACTAAGCTCGTGACGATGAACGACCCCAAGCTCAGCCATACGCACCGGCAATTCACGGTAACTCCACATTTTGCGTTTAAAGGCAAGCATACCGCCGGGGCAATTCATAGGCTTGATTGCAAAGCCTACGTCATCTATATCGGTAAAATACATATTGTCTTTGTATAAATCCCAGTGACCGGAACGCCGCCATAAATCCTCATTGAGAATCAATGGTGTACTGATTTCAACATAACCTGCTCTTCTATGCTCTTCGCGCCAGAAATTGACCAGCTCATTTCTAATCACCATGCCTTTTGGGAAGAAAAACGGAAAACCCGGCCCCTCATCAAACAGGGCAAACAAATCAAGTTCACGGCCAAGCTTTCTGTGGTCGCGCAGTTTGGCCTCTTCAATCCTGTGCAGATGCTCGTCCAGCTCAGGCTTGCTCATGAAACATGTGCCATATACACGCTGAAGCATTTTATTGTTGGAATCACCACGCCAATATGCACCGGTACAACTGGTGAGCTTCAGGGCGTTCGCTTTGACCCTTCCGGTCGAATCAACATGAGGACCTGCACAGAGATCGACAAAATCGCCCTCACGATAAAAGCTGATTACAGCATCCTCAGGAAGATCGTTAATGAGCTCAACTTTATAAGGCTCGTCCTCATCTCTGGCCCACTTTAAAGCATCTGCTCTGGATAGCTCAAAACGCTCTAAAGGAAACTTTTCCTTACAAATCTTGCGCATCTCGGATTCAATCTGTTCAAGCACCTCAGGAGTAATAGTCTCGGAGACGTCGATATCATAATAAAAACCGTCGGCAATAGCAGGCCCAATGGCAAATTTCGCATCGGGGAACAACCGTTTTACCGCATGTGCAAGGATGTGTGAAGACGTATGACGATATGCATTTTTATAATCTTCATTTTCAAAAGTGTATAAGTTTTCAGACATAAAAAATCAACTCCTAATCAGCAAGGAGTTTACACTGAAAACGCCGAAATGTCAAGAAAACGCACCTATCTATCAAGCGTTTCGTCAATCCACTTCATATAAGCAGGCAAACCGCCGGTGATAGGCAATTGAATGATTTCAGGCACTTTATAAGGATGATTTCTCCAAATCGCTGTTTGAAGCCTTTCGTACAGCACCGACTTGGACTTAATCAGCATAAGCACCTCGTTTTCATCACAAGTTTCGCCATCCCAAAAATAAACACTCTCAATAGGAAAAATCTGCACACAAGCAGCTAGCTTCTCATCAACGAGAAGCCTAGCCAGCATTTTTGCAGATTTTTTATCTGGACAAGATGTAGTTACGAGGAGATACTCACCCCTACAAGCCATGAAATCCCTCCCAATTCATATCAGACTGCAGGCAAACCAATCCCACAGGACAGATTCCCAATCAGTTGTGACATGTGATGATGCAATTAGAAAAGTCTTTCGTATTGCCGCCTCGCGTAAAGAACTCTTCGCAGCTCAACGGTATTGCCGTTGATTACATAGAAAACTATGTAGTTTTCTATCGGTAGCAGCCTATATCCGCGCAATCTAAGTTGCGTATCCCTTGATAAAGGGCAGTTTTCCGGCGCTTTGGCAAGCATTGAAGCTTTCTCAATAAATAAATCAAAATACTGCAATGCCGCGTCTGGCGACAATGTATCAAGATGCTCAATAACATCGATAAAATCGTTCTGCGCTGCAGGAGAAATTATTACATTATACCTTTCCATTGACCTCAACCCTCAATTTCTTTACAAATTCTGCAAAGTCTACGCCCCCAGACCCGGCAGCAATTTCGGACTCAGCTTCTGCAAGCTTGGAGTAAAGTTCAAGCTGCGCTTGTTGGCGTTCATACATGTCAACGCTAAGAACCACCATGTCGCCAACACCGTTTTTTGTAATGAACACAGGCTCACGGGAGGTGCGACAAAACTCACTGATTTCGTTCGAGTTGTTCCTAAGGTCTGAGATGGGTCTAATATTGGGCATAATTCACACAACCTTTGATAATTATTTGTACATTCATGCTATAACTATACTTATAGTATTATTGTATCATCATATTCATAGTCTGGTCAATGACCGTTTGAAAAAAGTTCAAATTGCGTGTGCTTGGCCGCGACCCTCACTAAACTTGACTATAACTGTCGTTGAAGTCTGCGTTTGTTCGGTCATGTCCGAGCAAGCTCGGCCGCGACCCTCACTAAACTTGACTATAAACTATTGTGCAACACACAGGTCAATATAAACAAGATGAAAAAACTACACAAATATTAAAAAATTGCAAATAGAGTTTATACAAATTGTACAAATAAGATTATTAAAAGACAAAAATACTCAACAAAACTATTGCCCAGCTGTTTTCCTTATGCTATGATTTGAAAATAATCTGGAGAGGGGTGTAAATCAATGACAGATAGCGGATTATTAACAATCAGTGATTTTGCTAAGTATTCCAGAACGACACGTGACACACTACTGCACTATGACAGAATTGGCCTCCTATCACCAGTCTCGCGCGGAGAAAACAAATACCGATACTACTCCAATACCCAATTGGCTGTTGTAAACGTAATCCGTACTTGCCAGAATCTCGGCATGACACTCGAAGAAATCAAAAGTCTTAAAGACAGAAGAACACCTGAACTGTTTCGTGAAGTATTTACACATCAAATTGAGAAAATTGACAAAAAGATAGAAGAATGGATACGTGCCCGGAAACTGCTATTGACACTTCAAAAAACAATTCATTCGGTTTCGGATGTTGATGAAGATAAGATAGCGATTCAATTTCTCCCTGCGGAAACAATAATCATGGGAGAAGTGAATGATTACAGCAACGGAAGGACATTTTTCGACACATTGCTCAGCTTTTACGAGTTGATCGGAAACAAATACGCTGACATTGATTTGAATTATCTGGTGTGCGGCATATTTTCTGCTCAGCGGATAAAGCAGCGAGACTGGGTAGGGGCAGACAGATTTTACTTCTACAGTTCGGAAGGGCAAGATGAACGACCGGCGGCACTTTATGCCGTGGGGTATATGCGTGGCGGATACAGCGACCAATTATTTGGGAGAATTATCGACTACATTGAAGAAAACAATTTTGAAGTATGTGGCCCGGCATACGAAGAGTACCCAATCAACGAGATATTTGTGATGGAGTCCTCGAATTATCTCATGCGCATACTGATAACCGTGCGGGACAAAAATCACTAGTGGTCGATTACGACGAATAAACTGCCGGGAGCTTAGGCTCTCGGCAGTTTATAGTCTATTCGTCTTCTAAGGGCTTGAACTTTGAAGCAGGCGCTTTGCAAATCGGACATTGCTCTGGCGGCTCTTCTCCTTCGTGGATATAATTGCACACAACACATATAAACTTCTTCACAGCAGTCTCCTTCCAATTAGTTTTTTTATGATGATTACGTTCCTATTGCTTTGCCCAACAGACCACTAGCGACGAGACCCGTTCCGAGCAAAACAACAAAATCATTAGTCAGCCCCCACCCTAAGCACTAAAGCAGTTCTTTTACCAATGTGGCATAATCCTTTGGCGACAAATAGGCAAGAGGAATATCAAATACAGTTTTTGCCCCAAAATCGCCTTTGCCATAAAATCGGTAACATGCTCTGGCACAAGCGACCATTACACTTGCCGTAAACTCAGGATTTGATTCGAGATTCAAAGAAAACTCGACAACATGCTCATGCGCCCCCGTTTTTCCACTATGAATAACCATACCCCCATGAGGCATCTTTGAATGCTCCGCAAGCAACTCTTCCTCGCTTATGAAGCTGACAGTCGTGTCATAATCTGCGAAATAGTTTGGCATAGTTTTGATTTTTTTCTCTATGACGGCTCTATCTGTGCCCAGCTCAGCAACTACAAAACATTCGCGCAGATGCTTTTCTCTGGTTTCAAATGATGGGCGCTGCCCCGATCGTACAGACGCAACGGCTTTGTCGATAGGGATTGTGTACTGTACGGCATTTTGAACACCGTCAATTCTCCTGAGCGCATCTGAATGGCCTTGTGAAACGCCGCGCCCCCAAAAAGTATATGTGATGCCATCTGGCAAAATCGACTCAGACATAAGCCGCATCATCGAAAAGAGCCCGGGATCCCAACCAGAGGAAATAATTGCACAATTACGCTTTGCAGCAGCATTTACCGATTCAAGATATTCAGGTATTTTGGCATGTGTATCAAAGCTACAAACGACATTGAACATCGAAGCAAAGTATGGACACTGATCTGCCAAATCAGTTGCTGAACCACCGCACAGAAGCATAACATCTATTGCTTCGCGCTTGTGCTCAGCATCTTGTATAGCATATACAGGAACGCGACTATCCGCAAGGATTACCTCAGCCGGATTCCGTCTGCTAAAGACCCCGGCAAGCTCCATGTCAGGCGTGGCATGAACGACCTTTTCTGCACCTTTACCGACATTTCCATATCCGACAATACCTATGCGAATTTTTTTCATTTGGTAGCCTCCCTAACAGCCTTTAAATCTCATTTTCCAACATCTGCTCCATAGTCTGTCGCTTGCGAATCAACTTCAAGTCCCCGCTGCTTGTAAATAATACCTCAGGAACCTGCGTATGAGAATTATAATTAAATGGTGCCAGTGAGGAACAATATGCACCTGTGCCGCCAATCACTGCCAAATCGCCGATTTCAGGCTCTGCCATTTTGCGGCTGATGGCATGACCATCGGCATCCAATGTCTGGCAATCTCCGCTTTCACAGCATTTTCCGGCAACGACGGCGCTGTAATTTCCGGAAATGTCGGAGAACTCAGATGACTTTACATGAGCACCATCACCGGATAATATATAAATTGGATGCTGCGAACCATAGTAAAGAGGTCTTGGATTGGTTTCCATACCGCCGTCCGTCAAAATGAAACTTTTTATTGCGGTATCTTTTTTGTCAATCACCTTTGTAAGGATATAACCGCTGTTGGCAACAATAAATGTGCCGGGTTCTATCTCCATCTTTAGCTTGCGCTTATGTTTTTTATTAAACTTCTCGATTTGTGTTTTTGCATATTTACCAAGAAACTCAATATCCGCAGCCTGCTCATCCGGCATACGAGCCTCCTTTAGCCCACCGCCGAAGCAAACAGAATCTGTCTCTTTAAAATGCTTCTCAATGATGCCAAGCTCAATATCTATGTTTTGCCGCCACATTTCAGTATCGGCACCCGAACCTATATGAACATGAACATGCTTGAATTTGATCCACTTACCCCACGCATACTTCAGTGCCTCATCAATATCTGACAAGTGAATTCCAAAACAGGAGTACTCATCGCCAGTATTTCGCGTTGCAGACTCGCCCGAACCGACACCCGGATGGATTCTGATGCCCGGCTCAATATAATTTTCACATGCAAAGTCACCGATAAGATAAAGTTGACGCAGTGAGCAAACATTATACTTCAGGCCATCAAGCAGCAAAGACTTGAGCAAATCCAAATTTTGGCCAGAATAGACCTCCTGTGTCGTCAGCATGATTTTTTCGTATGGTATACCTGCCAGATGTGCCCTGATCACCTCATTTAGTGAACTTGCGTCAAAGTGCAGTCCGGCATCGTGAATAATCTTGAGTAAGGTTCGGTTAGGATTAGCTTTTATAGCATATCTTACAGTCAGCCCATATGCGTGAGGCATTTTAAGACAATCCTGACAGCGATTAAGAATCATTGCTTCATCATATATATATATCGGTGTGCCAAATTCCTCAGCCGCACGAGCGGCCGCAACAGAATTAAACCTGCTAAACTGGTTGAGTCTTGTAATATCTCCGTTAATCAATTTATTTCTATTCTCCAATATCCGCTATTCGCTTGCGTAATTTTTAAAATAATTCTGTACCAAAACTATCGGAGTCCCGCGATCTCCGCTACCCGAAACCAAATCACATAAGCTTCCGACAAGATCATGAATCCTGCGCGGAGTTGTTCCGCCGGAAGCGGCATCGCCGACCAAATTCTCATTTTTGTTTTTGATTCGCTGACGAATACTCTCGGTAAGGGAATCGCCAGATAAATCAGCAAAATCATTGTCTGCTACATATTTGATTTTAAGCTCATTTGGAGTGCCACATAAACCATCAGTGAACGCAGGGGAAACAACAGGGTCAGCAAGTTCCCAAATCCCGCCTGCTGGATCTTTAAAGCAACCATCGCCATAAACCATAACCTCTAAAACTGAGCCTGTACGTTTTTTCAGCTCGGCCTGGAGCTCTAAAACAAACGCTTTAGTGTCTCTTGGAAACAACTTGACAGAATGATTTGTTGCCTTATTTGAACCCAGAAGCCCATACTCGCTAAATCCGCTGTTGTCCACAGGCTTGTTCATTATGTCGTCCAGAAGCAAACACTTGTCTGCACCGGATTTCATTATAAGTGCCTGTGTTCTGTGACGTGTGTGGATATCACAGCAGAGTACATTTTTGGTATAGTTCAAAATATAAGTAGGGTCATTAGAGAAGATGATTTCACAGTTTCCACCGACACTCTTGTAGTATTCGATGTAGTCAACACCGGTGAAAGCGTGCACTGTGTCCATGCCAAAAATATCACGAAATTCTTTTTCCGTAAAACTGTCCACATAAGGATTTACGCCCATTTCGTCACATTTCGTAATATCAACCAGCTTATTCCCAACCTCATCGCGAGGATAGGAAAGCTGAATATATAACTTGTCACAGCCTCCGGCAATCCCCTCCAGCACACTCGCAAAGCGGTTTCGCGAAAGAATCGGAAAAACAAGGCCTAAAGTCCCTCCACCGAATTTGCAGCGCACATCTTTTGAGATATCTTTGAGTGTCGCATAATTACCCTGTACACGCCCAACCACAGCCTCTGTCACCCCTACAATATCACCATCATTGAGGGAATAACCGCTGCCCTGCGCAGATTCCAGAAGGCAATCACATATAAGATTGATAATATCGTCGCCCTGCTTGAAAATTGGTGTCACAATGCCCCTTGTAATAACGCCTGTGTTCCGCACTTTTTATGCCTCCATTCTGCAAACCCATCTGCTTTATGATTGACCCCAGTTTATAATGAAATACATCTCATGTCAAGTTTTCGCAGGGTTGCAAAACAAAAGGAATATGTGCTATAATCAAACCTAAGGAGGAGCCTGGCTACGCTTGCTAGCACGTGAGTGACCGGCATCTTAATGCAAAGTGCTTCCGGTACGTATAGACAACAACTTTACATATAGGAGGGGTATTATGAGACTTCTTACAAGGTCGGATTTTGACGGTTTGGCATGTGGTGCGTTGCTCAAGTATCTGAGCATAATCGATAGCTGGAAATTTGTTCATCCAAAAGACATGCAAGATGGACTGGTTGAAGTCACCAGTGATGATGTCCTTGCGAACGTGCCATATGTAAAAGGCTGTGGCATGTGGTTTGATCACCACTCCAGTGAAGGGGATAGGATTGATTCAGAAATAGAATTTGAAGGAATATGCCGGATTGATGACAGCGCCGCCCGACTGATTTACGAATACTTTGGCGGAGCAGACAGAATGCCCCATTTTTCTGAAATGGTTGATGCGGTTGACAAAGTTGATTCTGCAAAACTGACAAAAGACGAGATTTTAGATCCAAAAGGTTGGGTGCTGTTGGGATTTCTGATGGATCCACGCACAGGACTCGGACGATTCAGAGATTTCCGCATAAGCAATTATGAGCTGATGGAAAAACTAATTGATGCATGTGCGACCCAAACCATAATCGAAATACTGCAAAATCCTGATGTTCAAGAAAGAATCAAGCTCTATTTTGAGCAAGACGCCCTTTTTAAAGAAATGCTGGAAAAATACAGCAGAGTCGATGGAAACATTATCATCACAGATCTGCGCGATGTCGAGACAATCTATACCGGCAACCGCTTTCTCATATACAGCCTGTTTCCTAAACAAAATATTTCAATCTGGATAGTAGACGGAAGAGCGAAGCAAAATGTTGCCATTGCAATTGGGCACAGTATTTTAAACAGAACATGTTTTACAGACGTTGGAGATATGGTGCTCAAATACGGCGGAGGTGGGCACTTCCAAGTTGGAACCTGCCAGGTGCCATATAACGATGCCGACAAAATACTGACCGAGATGATTGCGTCCATTAAAGCGGACAACTAATCAATAGAATACAGCGCCTGGCGAATCCACACCGCCAGGCGCTTTTGAATGTATTGCTTATTTTAGCAAAGCGATGCTGCCGCTTTGTCCAGAAATACAGTTGTATTGGGATGCAGTAATAAAAAGCAAGCCGGAACATCCGTATGAATGACCCCTTCAAGCAGCTTCTTTGCAATAGGAGCCTTGCCCTCGCCGGAGATAATCAAGACAATCTGCCGAGAGCGGAAAATCTCGCCGATGCCCATAGTCAGCGCCCTAGTGGGCTGCACTTCGTTTTTGCCAAAGAAACGTGCATTGGCGGTGATAGAACTCTCAGTAAGCTCGGTCAAGTAGGTTCCCATGCTATATGAAACAGAGGGTTCATTAAACCCTATATGCCCATTATGACCAATGCCAAGCAACATCAGATCGATACCACCGGCAGCAGCAATCTCTTCATCATATCTCTTGCATTCGGCAATAGCATCTTTTGCCTCGCCGTTCGGAATATCGTGTTTAGAAAGATTTACCTTGCTAAAGAAGTTGTCATGCATGAAGTAATCGTAACTCTGCTGATGACTTTTTTCAATGGGATAGTATTCGTCCAAGTTAAAGGATCTGGCTTTTGAAAAATCTATTTCTTTTGCCTCATACCTTCTGGCGAGTTCCTCATAAAGCCCAATGGGTGTACTCCCGGTTGCAAGACCCAAAACGGAGTTTGGTTTTGTCTTTAACTGTGCAGCGTATATGTCCGCGGCAGCACAGCAAACATCCTGATAAGTATCCAATACGATTTTTTTCATAGCTAGCCTCCTAAAATTGAAGATTGCCCTGCCCTTTCTGCGGAAGGAGTAGGGCTCATGGTTAATCTTTCAAAGCCGCCTGAGCCGCAGCAAGACGTGCTATGGGTACGCGAAATGGTGAACAAGAAACATAGTCAAGACCTATCTTATGGCAAAACTCAACAGAAGATGGGTCGCCGCCATGTTCGCCGCAAATACCAAGTTTTATATTCGGCCGAGCTTCACGGCCGAGCTTCACAGAGATTTCCATGAGCTTGCCAACGCCAATCTGGTCTATCCTAGCAAATGGATCGGATTCGAAAATCTTTTTTGAGTAATACTCATCAAGGAACTTGCCCGCATCATCGCGTGAAAAACCAAAAGTCATCTGGGTCAAGTCGTTTGTACCAAATGAGAAGAATTCAGCTTCCTTGGCTATTTCATCGGAAGTAAGACAGGCGCGTGGAATTTCAATCATTGTGCCGACCAAGTATTTTAGATTGCTTCCGGCCTCACTGATAAGCTCATCGGCCACCTGACACACAATGTTTTTGATATAAACAAACTCTTTGACCTCGCCAACGAGCGGAATCATGATCTCAGGGATGAGATTCCATTCGGGATGCTTTTTCTTGACATTGATTGCAGCTTTTATGACAGCCTTTGTCTGCATCACGGCGATTTCCGGATAAGTGACAGCAAGGCGACAACCGCGATGTCCCATCATTGGATTAAATTCATGCAGAGACTCGATGATGGCCTTGATTTCAGAAACTGTCTTGCCCTGCGTTTTTGCAAGCGCCTCAATGTCCGCTTCGTCAGTCGGCAAAAACTCATGTAAAGGCGGATCAAGAAAACGGATTGTTACAGGAGCTCCCTCCATGGCTTCGTAAATGCCCTCGAAGTCAGCCTGCTGCATGGGCTCCAGTTTTTCAAGAGCCTTCTCTCTTTGCTCAACGGTCTCGGAGCAGATCATCTCGCGAATTGCAGGGATACGATCATGCTCAAAGAACATATGCTCGGTTCGCGTTAGTCCGATACCCTCTGCACCAAAATCGCGTGCAGCTTTGGCATCCTTTGGAGCGTCCGCATTGGTTCTGACCTTGAGTCTTCTGTATTTGTCTGCCCAGGCCATGATGCGCCCAAACTCGCCGCCAATCGAAGCCTCGGTTGTTTTGATGGCCTCGCCATATATATGTCCTGTTGAACCATCAAGGCTGATCCAGTCACCCTCATTATATACCTTGCCGCCCAGTTCAAATTTTTTGTTATCCTCATCCATCTTAATTGAGCCGCAGCCTGCGACACAACAGGTTCCCATGCCACGGGCGACAACCGCCGCATGTGATGTCATACCACCACGGACAGTGAGGATGCCCTGAGCAGCATTCATACCCTCAATATCTTCCGGAGAAGTTTCGAGTCGAACCAAAATAACTTTCTCACCGCGCTCAGCCCATGCTTTGGCCTCTTCCGCTGTAAAAACGGCACGTCCGGCAGCAGCGCCTGGTGAAGCGGCAAGCCCGGTTCCAATCGGAATAGCGGCATTTAATGAAGCGACATCAAATTGAGGGTGCAAAAGCGCATCGAGTGATTTGGCCTCGATCATAAGCACTGCATCCTTATCGGTAATCGCGCCCTCGTCAACCAAGTCGCAGGCAATTTTCAGCGCAGCCGCTGCAGTACGCTTGCCGTTACGTGTCTGGAGCATAAATAGCTTTTTGTCTTCTATGGTAAACTCCATGTCTTGCATATCGCGGTAGTGGCCTTCAAGGGTATTACATATTTTTACAAATTCATTATATGCGCTCGGCATGACTTCTTTGAGTTCTTCTATGTTCTTTGGGGTGCGGATACCGGCAACGACATCTTCACCTTGAGCGTTCATGAGAAACTCACCAAAAAGCTTTTTTTCGCCGGTGGCTGGGTTACGGGTAAACGCAACGCCTGTGCCGGAAGTTTCGCCAAGATTTCCGAATACCATCTCTTGAATATTGACAGCGGTGCCCCAATCGCCAGGTATCCCATACATGCGGCGATAAGAGATGGCGCGTGGATTATTCCAAGAACGGAAAACGGCCTTTATTGCACCCATGAGCTGAGTTTTTGGGTCGTCCGGGAACTCCTGGCCAATCTTTTTTTGATACTCATCTCTGAAACGATGGGCAAGCTCTTTCAAATCATCTGCGGTCATATCAATATCATCGGTGATATTTTTCTCATGTTTGAGTTCATCAATAAGCTCTTCAAAATACTTCTTGCCGACCTCCATGACGACATCAGAATACATTTGAATGAATCTTCTGTAACAGTCAAAAGCCCAGCGAGGGTTGCCGCTCTTTGCGGCCATGGCCTCAACAACCTTGCCGTTGAGGCCAAGATTCAAGATTGTATCCATCATACCCGGCATTGAAGCGCGTGAACCTGAGCGAACGGAAACCAAAAGCGGGTTTTCAGCATCGCCGAATTTTTTTCCGCTAATCCTTTCAAGTTTGTCGATATATTGCATAATTTCGTTCTGTACGGAATCATTAATAATCTCGTTGTCATTGTAGTATTGTGTACATGCTTCTGTGGTGACGGTAAATCCCTGCGGAACAGGCAATCCGAGGCTGATCATCTCAGCGAGATTAGCCCCTTTGCCACCCAGCAGCTCTTTCATGGTTCCATTTCCTTCTGAGAACAGATAGACAAACTTTTTGCTCATAATACCCTCCTGTATCACACAAATGTTTTGCCATTAGGCAATTTCCGGCGAAAACTGTCTACACTTAGCGTAGTTGAAGTACTTCAATGATTTAGCGTCCCAATAAAGGACTTAGTTTGTACAGCGAACAGTATACATCAAATTTTTCCAAAATAACAGGAGCTTTTGCTAAAAGTTAAAAATTCATAAAAAATCAAGCAGATTTTGTTGAAAAGTAATTTATTGGTTGCAAGAAACTCAGACAAAACCACACGAAGATTATAAAAATTTCTGCAAAGGTTTGAAATTATCACTTAAAATAAAATTTGCACTTACAAAATAACAAAAGAATTGGTATACTTGAGCAAATAACCAAAAAGGAAGCAGTTGTTTTATGGATATTACAAAAAATGAAATTAGCAACTTTGCAAAATCTCTTGGAATGAGCAAGTGTGGTTTTGCGGGTGTAGATAGATTTGCACAATCACCCAAGGGCAACCATCCCTGTGACATTTTGCCTGGTTGCAAGTCGGTTATAGTTATAGGCTCAAATCTTCTGGATGGAGTAGTTCAAGCCAATTTCCGAGCCTTTGAAGACGGTCGCCAAGATCTAAAAGGCATATATGGCACATATGGCTATACGATGTTGCCCAATTTTGAGCTCACATACTCTTGCTATGCAATTGCAAAATTTATTGAATCCAACACCGGAGCGCTTGCCACCCCATGCTCTACCGGCCCCATGACTAATGGTATGCAAATAAGCATTCGTCATGCCGCTGTTGCAGCTGGATTGGGTGAGTTCGGATACATGAGTATTGTACTCACCCCTGAATATGGCCCACGTATTCGTTTTGGTGTAATCCTTACCACACTTGAGTTGGAGCAAAGCCCGATGTACAACGGGCCAAGACTCTGCAATCCGGAAAAATGCGGAATATGCGCAATGGTTTGCCCAACGGGTGCAATTCGAGCGTGTGGTACTCATGAACTGGATCATATAGAGATGGGAGACAAAAAATATGATTACACCCATGTTGATGTGCCGAAATGCCGAAAGGCGCTCCAGTCCATGACAAAACAACTCGGTGGGGCAGAAGATTATCTGCCAACCGAAAACCCGACCATTGAGCAGCTTTTTGAAGCTGAGGCACAAATGCCAATAGGAGGCAGAGGCTTGCAACATATCGACTCATGGAATTGCGGCAGATGTCAAATGTATTGCCCGGTAGGTGATTGGAGTGCGCGATACAAACAAAGGGGGCTGAGTAGAGGTCCTAAATTCGCGTTTGGAGATGAAGACAAACACTAATCAGTAGCGTGGGGTAAACAGGGGGGAACGAATTTGAATACATTTCAATTGCAGTGCTTTGTCACACTATCGAATACTGCGACATTTAGTGAAGCCGCAGAAAGACTGTATATTTCACAGTCATCGTTTTCAAACAATATTCAATCAATTGAACAAGAACTGGGCGTAAATCTCATTGTCCGAGGAAAAGGTATGCTCACATTCACAGAAGCGGGAACTGTTTTTCTATCATATGCAAAAAGAATAGTTGATGAGTTTGAAAAAGTGCCACTACTTCTGCGTGACTACAAAAGTTCACTGGAAAACAGGGTTTTGATATATGCAGACCCTCTGAGCAGCTATGCGTACAACACGCTGCTTGTTGAGTTTAATAAAGAGCATCCTGAGATTCAAACAGATATTATCGAAATAGGTGACGAAACCCTATATAACATGATGGAATCAAACAACAATATCATCGGTATTGTGTTTTCACCAACAAAGAAAGCGCATCTGGGCACAATGTGTCTCACGCTTGTTTCCGATAGGTTGGCAGCCCTTGTGGTCAAGTCGCACCGGCTTGCGTTGAGCCGCCGCATCAAGGTATCAGAAATCAGGAATGATGAAATCCAAATCATCTCAGACAGGCAATCTCGTTTTTTGAATGACTTTACATTGGCACAGTTTCGAAAAGAAGGATTTATTCCAAATGTAGCGCCTCTGGATTTATGGTACAACACGGCAAAGGAGACAATCAGAGAGCTTGGTATTTCTGCAGTGTTTCCTGAGCAAGTGGCAAAAATTTTTCTCCGGCCTGGCTTGAGAGTTGTGGGGCTTGATGTGGAGAAGTTCTACATCAACGTAGTCATGTCAGAAAACTGTAAAAATGCAGCAGCCATGTGCTTTTATAATTACGCATCAGAGTTTTTGAAAAGAAAGTAAATACTATTACAACTATTGCATTAAAGCTGATGGGCGTTCGATTCCCGCCAGCTTTAATTTGCCATTTGTGCAAATAAATCGTCATTTGGCAAGTTAATGTGTCCATATTTGATAGCGAACTTGCCCATAATGGACTCCAAATCTATTTACTCCAAAAAGTTGCTGGTGTATAATGCCGAAAATGATATTTGCGGAGAAGTCGCAAAATTATATCAAGACGAAAAGGAGAAACTTAAGAATGCACGGATTTGTTGGTAAAGTACTAAAGGTAGATTTAAGTGATCAATCCTTTATAATCGAAGATTTGAACGAACAATGGGCAAAAGATTTTTTGGGAGGGCCTTCACTCGGTGCCAGATATCTCTATGATCTCATGCCTGCAAATACCCCTGTTTACGCTCCGGAAAGTGTGATTGGTTTTGTAAGCGGGCCGGTCAACGACACAAAATCCTTTATGGGCGGCAGATATACAGTGGTCAGCAAATCACCGGTTTATAACGGATTTAACGACTCAAACTCAGGTGGCACATTCGGTCCATATTTGAAGAGGTCAGGGTTTGATGCTATTTTTGTTAAAGGCATCTCAGAAAAACCGGTCTATCTATTCATTGATGACAGAAAAGTGGAATTCCGTGATGCCTCTGCGCTATGGGGCAAAAAAACAGTCGAAACCGAAGAAGCGCTGAGAGCAGAAATCGGAGATAATAATTTCTGTGCAGCACTCATAGCCCCTGCTGGTGAACGTCTATCACATATGGCTGCGATCATGAATGATGGCCACCGCGCTGCGGGCAGAGGCGGTTCCGGTGCAGTTATGGGCTCTAAGAAGCTAAAAGCAGTGGTGTGCCGCGGTACGCACACAGTCACTGTCGAAGATACTCAGGCTATAAAAGACATCAACAAATCCTGGCGCGCATATGCCGATGGCCCCGATGGGGCGAGAATTGGCCCATGGAGTACACATGGCACAGCGGCTAACTACGAGCATTGTGTACTTCTGTCAGATGCCGGTATCAAAAACTGGGGTGGCCAACCTGCGGATATGCCAGAAGAAATGGTCAAGCCACTGACAGGTGAAGTCATGGACGCGAAATACAAGGTCAAAAAATATGCATGCCATACCTGCAACATTGGCTGCGGTGCGGAATACCATGTTAAAGAAGGCGATTTGGATTACAAAACAGATCGTCCGGAATACGAAACGCTTGGCGCATTCGGCAGCATGTTGCTCAATAGTGATCCGGTCAGTGTAACATATTGCAATCTCCTTTGTAATGAATACGGCTTTGACACCATTTCAATGGGCGGTACCATTGCGTGGCTGATGGAGTGTTATGAAAATGGGCTTTTCACACTTGAAGAGCTAGAAGGTATTGACCTCAAATGGGGCAATGCAGAGGCAATCATGGCTATGACAAAGAAAATTTGCGACTACGAAGGTATTGGCGTTCACCTGCATGATGCAACCGTTAAAGCTGTCGCGCATTTTGGTCGTGGTGCTGAGTATCTTGGTGAAGCAAGTGGAATAGAGATTCCTCACCATTGCGGAAGATGCAATCCGGGCATGGCAAGAACATTTACATTCGACCCGACTCCGGGCAGGCATGTAAAGGGCGGCAGAGGTGCAGGTTACGGATTCGCGCCGCCTGAAGTGAAATATAACTACGACGATTTTGGCGAGCCAGACAAAGCAGGCGTTATCAATGCTGAATATGATAATCTGTCCGGGTTCTGCCATTTTGCATTTCTTCTTGAGCCTGGTTCTAAGTTTAAGTATCTCGATGCGGTGTTCGGTCATAAGCACACGAGAGAAGAGCTGGATGTTTTGGGATTGCGATCGTTTGCAATGCGTGCCGCATTTAACATAAGAGAAGGCATTACAAGGAAAGACTACAAAATCTCTCCGCGCAATATCGGAGAGCCGCCAATTGAAGGAGGCCCTCTGGATAACGTCACTATTCCTCTTGAAAATCTGGCCGACCAGTTTTTTACAGCAATGAATTGGCATGTGGATACAGGTATTCCAACCAAAGCGTTTCTGGAAGAAATCGGCGGGCTGGAATGTGTGCTCAAAGATATCTACCCAGCATAATAATAACTAAAAGAATGGGGCGGCGCACTTTATGAAGTGAGCCGCCCCGAACTGATTAAAAAGACTTTAGCGCTATGCTTCGTTGCAGATGATGACATTTTTGATGGGGCTACCGTTTTCCGCATCGTCAATGGCTTCTTTGATATCATCAAGCTTGTATTTTTTGGTGATGAATGAATCGAGATCAACCTGGCCGGTGCGGTACATTTCCATATAGAGTGGAACATCACGACGCAGTGTGATGCCACCCATTACACAACCGGTGATTTTTTTGCTGAGCAAAACCTCCATGAAGTTAAACTCGTCCATCTGTTCATTTCTGGGGTGACCATGCCCAACAACGACCATCTGTCCATACGGAGCAGTGATATCATAAGTCATGCGCTTTACCTTGCCCGCAACGGCGACCATGCTATGATCGACGCCATAACCAACCTTGGCATTGCCTTTTGTGATTTCATGGACAGCCTTGACAACATCTTTGGTCTCTTTGGGGTTGATGCAGTGCGTCGCCCCGTATTTTTTGGCAAGCTCCAATTTTGCAGGATTGATGTCAATCGCAATAATCGGGACACATCCGCAATATTTTGCGCCCATAATTGCAGACAGGCCTACACCTCCGCAACCGACAACAGCATAGCTTTGGCCTGGCTTAGGTTGTGAGCGATTGAGTACAGCGCCAAAGCCGGACATGAATCCACAAGCCAAAATAGATGCAATTTCAAAAGGAATGTCGTCATCAACTTTGCACACTGCGGACTCATGGGTATTGCAATATGTGGCAAAACCGGAAGCGCCTGACATGGTTTGAACGATGCGTTCTCCATTGAGGCGCGTAAATGGGCTGAGCTCACGAAATGACATAGGCGGAATATTTTCACAGAACCAGTGGCGGTCATTGTAGCACTGTACGCAGTTTCCGCAGCCTTGGCGAATCAATGAACTGAGTACACGATCGCCGGGCTTTACATAAGTGACTTGCTCACCAACAGCATCTACGATGCCTGCAATTTCATGCCCTGCAGAGCCGGGGCCGTCATACTCGCCATGTTCACCGTCCAAACCGTGGATATCACTATGGCAAATCGTACATGTCATAACCTTGATGCGCACATCATTTGGGCCGGGCTCGGCCAGTTCTACCTCTTCGACAACGATTTCCTTTCCCATTTTGGGTGCGACTGCCAGTTTAACTCTCATTATTAAGCTCCCCCAATCCATAATTATTTAATCCAAAATCGCCCATATAACATAACAAAACGTCGATTTTCACATGATTGATTTGCACAAGTATATAGATTTTTTTAAGTTATAATCAATCGACATTTGGCAAGTTTTTGTGTCCGTAATTGAATCGAAAAAACGAGTGTTTTCAAGGACTTTTTTAGCTAAAGAGGATGACAAACGAGACATCAGATGATAAATTACTTATTAATCATAGGTGAAATCGTATTCACATATTTTGAAAGGATACTTAATGAATGACAAGAGAAAAATTACAAAAGCTCATTAATGACTTTAGCGACAACTCAACGCTAAACTACCTTAGTGCAAAGGGCACCCATAAAGATACTGATACAGACAATTATGCAAAAAACAACATGTATCAGCATGTCGGTAATGGCTTTGATGATGATATGCTCGGAGCTGATGAAGAAAGCGGGCTAATCGGTATGCGTTTTTATCGACATCCGGTTTTTGCGATTGCAAGAGCAGACGACCCGATGTTTGAAGATATCAAACGTCCTGAAGTTGTTGGCAAACATCACCTCAACCCCACAGATTGGCTCAGTGATGCAAAGTCAGTTATTACATTTTTCCTGCCTTTTAACCATGACACTGTTGAAGCGAACAAGAAAGATCCTGAAGTGCCCGCGATTGAGTGGGTTTGTACGCGTGTAGATGGGCAGAGATTTCTCCTGGCTTTAGGCACTGCTGTGCGTAATGCACTTATCGAAGAGGGATATACCGCAGTGGCTCCGTATACCGAGGACAACTACATCATGCAAGTGAACCTAGAGCCGCCACCCGGTACAGAACATGTGCCACCATACTCAACCAACTGGTCAGAGCGGCATGTAGGTGTGGTTACCGGTCTGGGGACATTCGGTCAGTCAACAAACTTTATCTCAAAAATCGGCTGTGCAGGCAGGCTAATCAGTGTTGTAACCAGTTGGGAAATTCCACCCGATGAGCGTGAATATGGAACAGACTGGCTGGGATACTGCAACGACTGTGGTCTTTGTATCAAGAAGTGTAAAGGTAATGCGTACTATCCTGACAGACATGGAAAAGACCATGCGCTGTGCAGCAAGCAAATTCGGAAAGTTTGCGAACCATTTGCACCACGGTATGGATGCGGAAAGTGCCAATCAGGCATTCCGTGTGAGTATACGCCACGACCTAAGAAAGGCAAAAAATAAAAAATTCGGAGGCACAAAACATGTCAATAAGAGTAGTAGCAAGGCATAATATTAAACCTGAGAAATTAGACGAATTCATTAGCCTGATGAAACAACTTGTTGAAAACACAAAGCGCGAAGACAGCGGTGTTATTAACTATGGCCTATTTCAGGACATAACAGACCCTAACTGCATAGCAATGCTTGAGGAGTGGGAAAGCGAAGAAGCTATTGCTGAGCATCTGAAAAAACAGCATTTCCTCGACCTTCTGCCAGCAATGAGAGCATGTATGGCAGGCCAATCAACTTTTAATAACTTTAAGTCAATATAACAGAAAGGACAAAGAAGCATGAGAATACCTAATATGGAGTTTGGCCTTAGGCAACATATTTACCAAGGCGCGGGATGCGTATCTACGATTAAAGACATATTAGCACGCGAAAACTGGACACGTGTTTTGCTTGTATGTGGACCCACCTTGTATAAATCCGGAGCGGTCAAGCATATCGAAAACCACATCAAAGAATCCGGTGCGCAGGTCGAGGCTTTCACCAATATCCGCCCAAATCCGGAAGCGGAGACTATCGACAATGAGGGCGTGAAATTGGCGTTGAAATTCAAGCCAGATGTCATCGTTGCCTGTGGCGGCGGTAGTACATTGGATACCGCAAAAGGCATTGCTATAGTCGGTGATTCAGGCAAGCCTGTCTTAGACTTTATTATCCCCAAATTCCCGCCGGGCACAAAGGCAACACACAATACACTGCCAATGGTAGCGATTCCAACAACAGCGGGTACAGGCAGTGAAGTTTGTAAAAATGCGGTTATCTCTGACAAAGACGGACTGAAATTAGTGATTGCACATGATGCGATTGTACCAAAGTATGCCTTGCTTGATCCTGATTTGCTCAAGACAATGCCAGCATCTGTTGCCGCAGCGACAACTATGGATGCCTTTGTCCAGGCACTGGAAACTTACACAAATCGTAATGCCAACGATTTTACACGTACTCAGTCCTTGCGCGCACTCGAACTCGTAGGCAAGTATATTAGAGCTTATGTTGCAAATCCTGCAGATGAAGAAGCGGCAAATGGCATCAGTCTGGCATGTATGTATGCTGGATTTTCACTGGGCTATGCAGGAATAGGGCAAGTTCACATTCTTTCTCATCCATTGGGTGAAGCGCCGTTTGATATCGCCCATGGTGATGCATGTGCGATGCTGCTACCAGCGGTCATAGAATTTAATGGGCTGGCATGTAAGGAATTATATAGAGCAGCTTATAATGCCCTGACGGGCGAGCATCTTACAAGTGCAGAATTTGAAGTGCAATACCTCATAGATTGGGTTGTAGAGCTCAATTCAGATATTCATGTGTGTAGAGATAAATCATTTTCAGATTATGGCTATGTTGAAAAAGAGCATCTGGAAATGATCATGCAACATCCGATTGTTTCAGGTGCGCTGGCACGCAATGGGACGGCAGATTCGACTGAGTTTCCGCGCCATACCAGCGCTGATGATATGCGTTATCTGGTTAAGCGTACTGCCATTTATTCTCAGGCGCAAGCAGACTTTGCCAAAGCGCTGCTTGAGGATGTGTAAATAATATCAGAGGTCATTCAAATTTCCTTGGAATCAAGTAATATGCCCCGAATTTTTTGTGCGTATGGGTCAGCTTGCCCGACATGCGCGAAAAACCGTGTCATACCACTTGATTCCGGTTTGACTCTGAGCTGCAAATGACCTACTTAAGGAGGAGTGTTTTTGTTTAAGCTCAGCCCAATAACCGATAGAGTCTCAAAAACTCGTGAAAAGTATCGGGAAGCAGCGCCTGCAATCTGCCTTTCCCGGTACAAGCTGATTACAGAATATTATAAAAACAACCCTGCCCAGAGCGGGATTTTAAGGCGTGCACGCAACTTTAAAAATATCTGTGAGCACATCGCTATACGTGTTGAAGAAGGTGAACTCATAGTAGGCACTGCGACATCCATGTATAGGGGTGTGCAACTCTATCCGGAGCATTCGATTGCCTGGATACTGGACGAAGTGCGTACAGGGCTTATTTCAACGCGTGACTGTGATCCTTACCTGATCTCTGACGAGGACAGAGATTATTTGCTCGAAACAGGTGACTATTGGATTGGAGAATGCAATAGCGCAAAGGTTGATGCCTATATTCCAAATGGTTGGTTTGGCCATGCGCCTAACGGAGTTACGTTGTTTGGAAAAAGCGGACAGGCCCAACATCCTGTTGGCCACTTCATAACAAGCTATGACCGCGCTATAAATGTTGGATTTGGTGCGATAAAGGCTGAGGCTGAGATGCATATCAGCAGATTAGAAAAAGAAAGTATCCCGGCTGAAACGATTGACAACTACAACTTCTACAGAGCGGTTGCGATCGTCTGTGAAGGTGTGATTATTCTTGCAAAGCGTTATGCAGCACATGTTTCGGAGCTGGCTGAAAATGAAGAGCATAATAGCCGCAAGCAGGAAATGCTCATGATGGCCGACACACTCAATTGGATTATGGAAAATCCATGCCGCAATTTCTTTGATGCTGTTCAAGCGACATATATGTATCAAATCTGCATGACTTTGGATGGTTGTATGCACGCCATAAGCTATGGCAGAATTGACCAATACTTTGGGAAATTTTATGAGCAAGACATCAGCGCCGGTGTGCTTACCCCTGCATATGCACAAGAGATTATAGACATGTTCTTCATAAAAACCGCAGAAATCAACAGAGTTTGGGGACATGTAGCAACGCGGACAACAGGTGGCTACACAACCAATCAACTCATAACACTAGGTGGTGTGACCAAAGAGGGTGCCGATGCAACAAATCCTGTGACCTACATGTGTTTGCAAGCTTCAGCGCGGCTTGTGTTGCACACGCCTCCGCTTGCGATGCGCATCCATGAGGATACCCCGGCGGAGCTATGGGAGGCAGCCATCGAAACAACAAGGCTGGTTGGAGGGATTCCGACATTTGAAAATGACGACATGATTATCCCTGCGCTCATGAAGCGTGGATTGAGTTTAGAGAGCGCAAGAAACTATGGCTTGATTGGTTGTGTTGAACCGGCAGGGTGTGGTGATGAATGGCCGACATGCGGCGGTACAGGCACGGACACCTACCTGAACCTCATGGGTACGCTTATGCTGGGGATCAACAATGGTTATTATACAATGCCGGACAGATGGGGTAACGTTTCGGATAATCAAGTAGGATTGCCAACAGGGTATTTATACGAAATGGAATCCATGGAAGAAATCGTTGATGCATATAAAAAGCAGACTGAGTTTTTTGTGCAGTGGTATGCCAAATATGTGAACTCCTATGAGTATGTTACTCGCCAAAATATACCATTGCCGGTAATCTCAGCAACAATGGAAGGATGTATGGAGTCCGGAAAGGACGTGACATGGGGCGGTGCAAAATATAACTCTGTAGGTGTGGCCGGTGTTGGCATAGGCAATGTTGCAGACAGCCTTAATATAATCAAACATCTGTGTTTTGACACAAAAAAGTGTACAACCAAAGAGCTATATGATGCAATCATGGCCAATTGGGACGGCTATGAAGAGTTATATCACTATATCGTCTCTGCTGCACCTCACTTTGGTAATGCGGATAGTCAGGCGGACATGTTTGCCGCTGAGGCATCAGAAATATTTGTTGATGCGGTTGACGCGTGCAGCGGTCCGAGATGCAAGTTTGCTGCGGGCCTGTATCCCGTTACAGTGCACGTTATCATGGGCGCCATGACACAGGCAACGCCCGACGGTCGCCGCAAAGGAGAGCCGTTGGCTGATGGCATATCACCTGTGCAGCAGATGGACAGACAAGGGCCGACCTCATCGCTTTTATCCATCAGCAAAATAGACCAGAGCCGCTACTCAAATGGCACGCTGCTCAACATGAAATTTCATCCCAGCTCAGTTTCAAATGAAGAAGGCATTACAAAGATGGCACATCTGATCAAGGCTTATTTTGGTATGGGCGGTATGCAAATGCAAATAAACTTTGTCTCTGCAGATGAGCTGCGAGAAGCTCAGCTAAAGCCACAAGAGTACAAAAACTTAGTCGTCCGTGTGGCCGGATTTTCTACATATTTTGTCGATCTCTTTGAAGATTGTCAAAATGATTTGATCAACAGAACCGAATATGCATTTTAATATTATAAAGGGGATATAAACTGATGTTAGATTTTGAATTTTATGCACCAACAAGAATAATGTTTGGTAGAGATGCTTTGGCAGGGTTGCCGGCTCAGCTTCATAAAGCAGAAGCAAAGAAACTGTTTCTTGTACATGATGGCAGCAAAGGTACACAACACATCGTAGATGAGGTTGAGCAAGTACTCAAAGCAAACAATATCTCATATGTTGAGTTTTCAGGAATTCAACCCAATCCGCTGCTTTCACGTGTTGTAGACGGCGTTAAGGTTTGCAAGAAAGAAAATATAGACTTCATACTGGCTGTCGGCGGAGGTAGTGTAATCGACACCTGCAAGGGTATCGCAGCTGGGGTCAAGCTTAAAGACAATGAAGATATTTGGAAAGATTATCTGTTTCCTAAAAACAGATTCACAGATGCAATACCCATGGGTGTTGTTCTGACTATTCCTGCTGCCGGTAGTGAAGCTTCGTTTGGCACTGTAATTACACATGATGAGCTTAAAATGAAGAGATACAGCGGGGGAGAAGCACTGCTTCCGAAGTTTGCAATCCTAAATCCTGTTTTTACAACATCTCTGCCGCCTTACATGACGGCTTGCGGTGTGTTTGATATCCTTTCACATCTTATGGAACGTTATTTTGTGAACTTTGATCATATCGATTTATCAGACCGTATGATTGAGGCGGTTGCCCGAACTGTACTCAACTGCGCTCCGGTTCTTGTAAAAGATCCGACAAATTATGATGCGCGAGCCGAAATTATGTGGGCTGGATGTGTTGCGCACAATAAAATTCTTGAAATGGGTCGTACGCATGGTGACTGGGCAAGCCATGATATTTCACATGAAATAAGCTCAACCTATGATGTTGCCCATGGTGCAGCGCTGGCGATTATTACCCCCGCCTGGATGAAATATGTGTATAAGCATAATCCTGCGAAGTTCCACCAATTTGCTGTACGTGTGTTTGATATTGACATAGCATATGACAAGATGGATTGCATCGCTGAGGAGCTGGTGGATCGTCTTGTAAACTTCTGTAAAGTTATGGGTCTGGCGACAACGCTCAGCGAGATTGATATTGACAGCAGCAAGTTTGAACTTATGGCAAGCAATGCGCTGGATGGTAGGGAGCATGTGGGTACGGGCAATGGTATCTATTTGCTTAATAAGGAAGATGTACTCAATGTACTGAAAATGGCGGAGTAACAAAAAAGCATCACAACTCGTAGGGGCGGCATTCTTGCCGCCCCGCTTGTATAGATATTGTTTGTTTTGCAGGGGAAATGGTCTGTCGGAGTGTCACTTTTTTTGCTTGCAACGCATAGGCAGTATGTTTTTGGGTGGTAGGTGAAACTGTCGTCAGCAACAATGCTTGCAAATATCATGACCTCACCGCCATTCCCCAATTGAAAAGTACTCAGCGGCTCCTTTGAATCCTTTTTATTAAATGCAAAATATAAGAACCTAACTTGAGTATAGCAATTGCGATAACCCAACATATGAAGAGATTTACGCCAATTTGCACTGTATTAAATGAAAATTGGAAAGGAACATCAGAACCAGCAGCCGCCAAGAAGTCACGGCCAAAAATAGTCAAAAAATAGCCTGGAAACCCGACTGAATACACGCCCTCGCCAAATCCCTCCGTTGGTTGAATGGTCAAGAAAGTTCCGATGAGAAAAAATGCTGCCGTTAGAATTACTATAATAAAATTTTTCTTTGCCCGCATTACGTCCCTCCTCATCAGATGGTTTACCATCAATGCGCTTTTTCTTCTTATCTCTGTTCTATAAATTCCAATGTGAGCGTGTTGCATTAATATAGGATGTTAGCCCGGCCATACTAGTGTTCTACTCCACGTGTCATTGATGGTAAACCCAACACCACCAACGCCTTGTACAGCTGCCCCAACAAACCAAGTGCCAACGGCGTGTACTGTCCATAAAAACGGGTTGCTATGTCCGCTCCCACTGTGGAGTGCTTTGTCCTCTGTGTGTCCATGTTATACCTGGTTGAAATCCGCTTATCCAAGAATTAGTCAGCGAGACATTAAGCGGAATATTGGCTCCAGCCAGTTGGTAGCTAATTTGAATGTTTCGCCAAGTAGTTATCCCTTGAATCGCCGGCAAGGGTGCCCACCACGAATAGCTTCGACTACGATTTGTTGAGAATGGCGAAATCATGAACTCCTGCGATTCAGCTGTTGCAACCACGTCTAATGTACACAACTCGTTTGCATTTGTCAATGCAACGAAAGCTCTTATAAACAGCTCTAGTTCGTAAATAGAGTCAAACTCCAGCAATGCATCACCACGTTCAGACAAATCTGACAAACTTTCGTTATTTTGTTCATAAGGGAAAAATGAAATTTCTACACCGAAATCTAAAGTCTCAAGCCGAGTTATTAAAGAATCTACACTTATAGGTTCAACTAACTCCATTTCTGTGAGCCTGTTTCGACTTTGTAGACAAAATGAATATCAAGTTACTCACGTTATCGCATAATTGCTTTAAATAGCTTGATAATTTAAGATAAAATAATATGCGCCTGCGGCAAGTCCGACGCTTC
>WQUY01000013.1 GCA_009781855.1 Oscillospiraceae bacterium
TCTCAAATACCCTTTCACTATCGAAAGAGATGATGACGAGAGTTTTCTCATCTGCTATCCTGATTTACCGGGTTGTATGAGTTGTGGACAAACCATTGAAGAAGCAATTCAAATGGGTGAAGATGCCCGAAAATGTTGGATCGACTCCGCATTGCAAGATGGGGATTATATCCCTGAACCCAAAATGATTGAAGACTATCCCGATAATTTCAAATTGAGATTGCCGCGGTCACTTTATCGGCAACTTTCTGTTAATGCACGCACAGAAGGCGTATCCATGAATCAGTATTGCTTATATCTATTATCCGGCGGAGCACTATCTGCAGGCAAGTAATTTGTATAGCTATCGCTCACTTCAATGGAGATAAACGACTATGAAAGATCTGAATTATTACATGACACAATGATGCAGAAAGAATCATATTATGACGTGTTGTATGACCGCTCTATCGGTTGGCACGAGATATGCCCGTTATGTAATATGAAATCTGCTGGCATCCATTTTGGACACCAGCAGATTTCAGCAGTTTATAGTGGTTTATGCTTCACTCTTTTCGAGTTTAATCTTTCTGACCCCACCGCGGGCATCGTACAGATATCCATCGCCTAGAGGCAAAGGTTTCCTAAAATCACGAGCAACCTCAGCGCCCCACTTATTTGCACCGAAAAGTTTGACTTCCAATATATCATCAAACAAGAAATACTGCGAGAGTTCACGGGCGTGTTTCATCATCTCCGGCACCGAATATTCGGGGTTGTTGTCTATATTTGAGAGTATAAAACAAATCTTTAGTCGTCTGGCATCGGCAAGCAATTTCTTAAACTGGTCGCTTACCGCTTTAGCAATCGAATTGGCCGTATAAATCTGTGGGTTTTGTACTACACAAAGCAGAAGCGGCTCGTCTTCAAGACCCTCACCCGAGCGCAGCATATTCATACGAAGCTCTGCAATGTCAGAGAATTCCTGCACAATATTTTCAAAATCAGCATAATCTATCGTAAACTTTTCCACTATGCCAAAGTTTTCAAACTCCGCAAGTTGCCGTTCATAACCATCAACAAGATATACTTTGCATTGCAAATCGAAAACGTGACGCTGCAAGTACTTCATCAGCAAGCGCACAAGGTTGCTCTTGCCGAATCCCTCCCTGCCATAAATGCCTATAGAACCAACATCGGCTAGATTTATCGTAACAGGCTCAATACCGCTGTAGGTCAGCCCAACAGGTACAATAAAGCCACCAAATGAATAATTGCTTTGCACCCAATATTCTGAGGTCAGCACTGCCGGTATCGATGCGATAGCACGGGCTCTTTGAGCGCCATATATCTCTGAAATCTCTGAGATAAGCGCCCTTATCTGCTCGTTACGAATACTCTCAGTTTCACCGTCGTATGTCAGAAATGCCTGAAATTCATAAATAACCTTATCAATGGAGATAAGGCCGCGCCCTTCGATATCTTTTGGCAATATGCGACATTTATCAAAAATCGAACCATATTCAGCACTTTCAGTGCAGTTGAGCGCAATTCTCGTTGAGAAATTGCCAAAATACTTGTAGCTCAGCCCGGAAGCTTGTTTTGCAGTGGCTATGACTGTAATGCCCAACGAAAGACCTTCTCGGCATATATTAAGCATATCATCAGCATAAATCTCATACGTATCCTTAAACATCGTAAGGTTATCGACCATGATTACAATTCTCGGTATCGAAGGGCTTTGTGCGCCTTCCATCTCAACAAATGCTTCGTACGAGCTTAGCCCTAACTCAGAGAAGCGTTCTTTTCTGGCATTTATTTCCTCATTGATTAGCTTAAAGAAATTCTTCAGCCTCTCATCGTCCTCATCGGTAACAACACCGCCGACATGATTTAATCCATTATAAATTTTCAGTACCTTCGAAGCAAAATCTACTATGTAGACTGCTGTCTGCTTGGGCGACGATGTTTCTGCAATCGCTCGCAAAATCGTTTGCAGAAGCATTGTTTTGCCTGTTTGAGCCGAGCCAATTATCATCACATTGCCCTCGGAAAGATTGATGCCATACTCAGGCTGCCGCTGATTACCCGGATCATCATATACCCCAACATTTATGAGCGTCGTGAGTGGAACAATCCTATCACGGCTGTATGCGACAACCTCTGGAAGAGGCGGCAAACATATGTTGGGCAGTCTTTTTATATCTTGTTTCACACAGTATGAATCTATATAGTCAATTATGGATTTGAGCTGCGTAATTACCTCCCCATCGTTGGTGCGCTCTGCCTTGCGCTCATACACGACAGATCTTTTCCCGGTAAAAGAAACCTCCGAAATCACAAATTCGCGGATGTTACCACTTGTATCACTCACAGCAGAGGCTCCGCTGTAAGCCGACTGAAAGAGTGTGAAAATCTCATTATTACCCACTTGAAGATATGCCCTGCCCGGCTCGCGGATTTCAGAAGCCAGTGGAGACTTGATTACTTCGTTACTATCTTCTTTTGTAGCAACTTTAAGGCATAGCTTAAAACGCGAATTGCTCCAAATCTGCTCGTTTACTTGACCTGCAGGTTTTTGCGTGGCGAGAATCAGATGTATACCCAGGCTTCGCCCTACACGTGCCGTGCTGATAAGCTCTTTCATAAACTCCGGTTGCTCAGCTTTCAGCTCAGCAAACTCGTCAACGATCAATATCAGGTGCGGCAAAGCCATAGTTGCCACTTTACTGCGGAACTTTGCAATATAGTCATCAATATGATTGACTTCAAATTCAGCAAAAAGTCGCTTTCTCTTTTCAAGTTCGGCGCGAATGGAAAGGAGCGAACGATTGATTTCGTGATTGTCGATATCAGTGATTTTGCCGACAAGGTGCGGCAAATTTTCAAACTGGTTTGCCATGCCGCCGCCTTTAAAGTCGATTATTACAAATGCAACCTCATATGGGTGGAAATTTACAGCCGCAGAGAGAATGTAAGACTGCATAATTTCACTCTTTCCCGACCCGGTCATACCCGCGATTAACCCGTGAGGCCCATGAGCCTTTTCATGCAAATCCAACACAAGCTGCGCACCTTTAACATCAACGCCAAGCGGGGCGGCAAGCGATTTCTGAACATCTGCTTTTGACCACCTGTCGATAAGATCCAGATTCTCCGGCGATATGATGTTCAGCAATTCAAAAAGTGAAATGTTGGACGTAAGCCTTGATGAAAGCGCTATTTTTTCGCAAAACACCGGCGCAAGGCGCTCTGAAACAAACGCTATGCTATCATCGTTTATATGCTCTTTTGTGAATGGGCAAGCATAAGCCTTGTCCTCTCTGAGCCTTAAAACACCACCATCACCGCTGAGCTGAACGATTTCTTTGCAATACTGCGGGAGGCTTTCCATATACGGTTTGAAGTATATAAAGCTCAGGCCGAGCTCAGAGCAATTTTCCGCAAAGTTAAACAGCGGATGTGTTTTAAGGCCGTATTCTTCAAGAACAAATACAACATAATGCGGAAGAGGCAACTCCGACGACACCCCTGCACCTGCCCTCTGTGCATTGCGGTCAGACAAAAGCGCATAAAGATGCTCAAAAACATGGTCACGACCCTCTATGTCGCAAACGATCCCACGCATACCTCCGCTTGATTCCTTTAAGTGAGGAATCCATTTTATCCATTCATACTTTTCTCTATCTTCCTGCGGAAGCATTATGACGGTATATACATCTTCATAATGGTGGGATACCATGATATCAAGCAACAAGTTCTTGAAAAACTCATATTGAGCTTCACGCGAACCAATAACACCTACAGTGCCCGATTCTCGCAAATGGAGCATAACAGGGGCATCATTTATATTCGCATATTGAGTGCTCAGCTGCTCTGGCAATACCATCAGCTCATTTGCAGTCTTAACAGCCTCTTCCTGAACAAAATCAGGTGTCCGCATAGCTGGGACACACCCCAAACCTATGCGTACATGTAAAAAATCGGTATCTTTCGGACAACGCTCATAGAGTCTGCCGGAAAATGTTTTTACAAAATCCCGGATTTCTTTCATGGATGGATATGTGTCAATGCGCTCGGCAAGTTCCCTTTGTTGTTCTGACTCAATCTCCAGACGTTTTTTGTCAATGTATGCAGTATAGTCACCGTTCCAATCGGCAAGGTCTTTTTTATATTGTCTTCTATTTTGCATAAGACTTGCAGCCGATGCAAGCACACCCACACCCATGCTGGCAAGGCTAAAAATCATAAAGCCCATACCACCTATATTCCCAAGTCCCGGAATCATTCCGCTTCGGGTAATGACTACTACTGCCGCCATTAAAATAGCTGGCATAAGTGACATCACAATGTTTCCCTTAGGTTTTTCTGGTTTTTCTGGTGGGCCGAGAATTTTAATCGGGGAAGTATCAAAAGCATAAAGCATTCTTGGGCTTCGGTTGAGCTTGGGGTAGTCAAATGCCGGAGTTTCATCTCTTAGCGGTTGAGCATTCAGCCCTTTTAAAAACAGGTCACTGCGTGCTGTTGTGTACAAAAGTCCATTTCTGAAATAAAAGCTATAGTCGGCAATGCCGATAAAATCGAATTCTTTAACCTCTGCCTTGTCAAACACACGAATACCGTTTAGTGTCGCACTGGTTCGCGCATTTGCCGCATTGAGCACATAAGTGTCTGAATTTTTGCGCGATAAGTTTATGTATTCACCAGCGGCAAACGCACTACTCAAAAAAACTTGAGCCTTGGGCGTATCGCCTATAATGAAGTCAGTCATATTTCGAATATCAATGATTGTATCAAAATTTATCGCATTTACAGTTAAGTCATATGAAAAAGACAGAGAAAGCAATTCTGACTTGTCAGAAGCGCTACATACAAAAATAACGTCGCCGTGACGCAGCTTAGTTTCTGCACAATCAGGCAAACCTCTTGAAGCAAAAAATAGCTCCCCGGTACAGGAAACTCGCCACTCATCTTCTATAAACGCAAGTGTCAAAAGAACAGGGATGTTAAACAAGTCGTGTTTGAGCCGCACATCACACTCCTGCAATGTCCCGATTTTTATTTCCGGAGTGTCGCTTGAAACATCAACTTCTTTGAATACATTGCTGTTTTGAATGGTTAATATATACCTTTGCTTCTTAGACATATCTTCTCCATATTGTTTCGAAATTTTCATTTCGAAATTATTATAACGCTTCCGTCTCGAATGCCGTATTCACGCAGTGTCCGCTCACCGCGCAAAAGCGCTGTGGGCCGCTCTGATTTTAGGTAGTACTGCCTCACGTCTCCGTAGTACTCAGGAAGAAATTTTTGGTAGATAGCCGAACAAAGCTCGCTGGCCGAAATGTCGAGCGGTATCTCAATATCATGCTTCTTGCCCAGCCGCACAATATTCAGCGTCACAATAACATGGCTTGATTCCATACACACACCTTATTTTCATCGTATTGAGAGGGTCGTTAAACCGGGATGCCAGCTTATAAATACTTGCTTATTGCCTGTTTACTACGAGAACTGTAATATTGTCTTTGCCGCCCTTTTTCAGTGCAGCGCTTACCAGCTCATCAACCATTTTGTTCATGTCTGAATTTGCTATCATGATTTCTTCAATTTCAAAATCCTCAAGCATGTCAGTCAATCCATCGCTGCATAATAATATGAAGTCTCCATTTTCCATCTGAAACTCAGGAAAAACATATGGCTGTATCTCCATATCGCTTGGAAATACACCAAGATGCTGCGTCAGCGTGTGTCTGCACGCGTGTTCCCGAGCCTGTGCAGGTGTCAGAAAGCCCATCTCTACCATTGTTCTTATCTCTGTGTGGTCGCGCGAAATCTGTTTGAGTTTACCGTCCCGGAGCAGATATGCCCTGCTATCTCCAATGTTACATATGTCTACCGTGTTTTCAATGACACAAGCGGCCACAAAAGTCGTTCCCATTTTCCGAGTACCACGGCTGGTCATTTCAGCACAAATTCTGTCGTTGGATTCCACAACATATTTGCTAAATAATTCAGCCACAGGCAAGTCCAGATATTCATTACGAGTAAAAACATCATACAATGCGTTCACTGCCAAAACAGAGGCTACCTCACCGAAGGTACCCCCACCCATACCATCACAAACGGCGTATACACCACATGCGTTCGCTGTGTTATCACAGGAATCCACCGCACTTTCTGGGTCTCTTATTATTCCGTTGAGAAAATAATTGTCTTCATTTTTATGACGAACTTTTCCAACATGGCTTGAAACGGCAGAAACTAACATAGGCTATCGTCCCCAAATCTCCCTGGTGTAGCGTATTTCAAATAACTGGACTTTAATTGTGGTAGATTTTTTCGTCTGGCGAGGAAAAATATTGCAGGAATACCACGGGTCTTTTAAGATATTTTGACAAAGTCAGGCGGAAAAAGATGCCCTAAGAAAAGGCTAGTTATTTGGAATACGTTACACTAGTACAGTATCTCGTAAATAACGCGTAATGAACCCATCTCATTACTCAGCTCAGATATTTATAAACATAGTTCCCTCTGCAAACGCCTTCATTTGGTCATGCGTAGGTATGTTCAGCTCATCGACCAAAAGCTCTATCCGTCCGCAGTTGATTTTATCACCTATATTAAGCGGTGCAATCGCATACAGCTCTTTTCCATTGAGCTTCGTAACATTAGTTTGGCTGATATTCTCAATAAAAACGCTACCGTTAATGAATATTCTGCATTGTTCACGAGAAACGCTTTTTTCAATGATTTGAATCCGGCATTCATCAGCCCGCCCGATTACGACCGCACTCCAAAGCGAGGCCTCCCAAGCCTGCGCCTCATCGTCTGCATTTTTCAAGCGGATGTAAGGTTCGCTGTATTGTGTTGAATTTTGCATATCCGTCATAGGTTACCCTCTAAACACTTGCGCAATTTGCGAGTCGGTTTCACGAATCGTATGCGCAGCACCATTGAGTTTTTGATACATTGCATAAATGACCTGCGGAAGGGTGTCGTTAAGAACCGGGAAAAGCATTTCGTCGTATTGCTCCAAAAACGCAATTTGCGCCTGCCCTTCCCAGCGCTCTGAAATTTCTCTCACCTTGGCATCAAGTTGTTGCACAAGCTGCGAAATTTCCTGCTGCCTGTCATATAGGTAGCGCGCACTATCTTCTATTTCGTCCGGGGTCATCCTTATTCTACCAGTCATTTGTTACCCCCGCCCTAAAGCTGTGCATTTGATACAGCGTCTGCAGCCGTAAAAACCTCTTCGTACATGGTCACAGCAGTTTTGAGGTTGTTACTCATCTGCTCAAGCACCTGTGAGTAATCTTTCAGGTTGTTTAGCAATTGTACGTCAAACTTCCTAAAAAACTCATCTCCAGCTTCCGAACGCCAGTCGATTTGCAGCTGTGCAAAAGAAGCTTGCAATGCATTGCTTAACTCATATAGCCGAATGCTGCTTTCCTGTAGCGACATACCCGAGCTTCTGAGCAAGTCGATATCAATAGTTAAAATATTGTTTCCGAGCAACGACATCTTAACCCTCCTAACTTACCCTGAGTTCTTCAGGGAGCATTGTGTTTGCTATTTTTGTTTCCGTTTTCGCCTCGTCAAGCCTTCCGAGTTCCTCAAGAATTGCTGCACGAATCATGCGAGGTTCTGGGTTTTCAGGTGTTAGTGTTATCACATAATCTATAAGCTCAAGAGCATGATCACACTGGTTAGAGTCTTTGAGGCACAAGCATCTGAGAAGATAAGCATCCAGGTTTCCGGGTGTCGCAAGCGCCTGATTGCGAAATTCGCTTATCGCCTCCTGGAATATGGGAAAGGCCTCATCCATTCGGCCAAGCCGTTTGAGCGCAAGCGGCTCATAATATCTTGCGGCATTTGTAAAATATTCGTTCTCAGAATTATTTATTATTTCTCGTGAACACTCCAACAGCTTTTCAAAATCCTCTGCCGCTAAATAGCAGTGAGACATCAGGAATAGGACTTCCGAATCTGGTGTACCATTTTTTCTTGTCAATACATCCGCTTTATTTAATTCTGAGATTGCCGAATTGACATCCTCACACATCGTATGTATTCTCGCACGAACCAAATAGATGTTGCGCAGTGCAGAATCCGTTAAATTTCCTATGCGTTCAACTTCATTCAGAAGCGTCGAAGCTTCGTCATTCTTTTTCAGTTCGATAAGGAGTGTGACCTTATCCAGCACAAAATCAATGTTTCCGGGAAACATCTCCATTGCATGATTTAAGACTTCTTCTGCCTCCTTAAACCGATGCATATCAAGCAAAATCGAAAATTTCAGATGGTATCCTTCAGAAACATCTGGGTTTGAAAGGATTGTTTCGTCCAACGCTTGCAGAGCCTCAGGGGTCTGACCCAACTTAATAAGCACCAACACTTTGCGAATGCGTATATCCGGACGCAAAGCATCACGCATAATCGCCTTTGAGTAGTTTCGCAACGCCGTCTCAAAATCACCGTTTTCTTCGTGCAACAAGGCAATGCTGTAGTAGACCTGAGCATCATCAAAACCGTTCGAAATAGCTTTGTTGTAGTTTTCAAATCCCAGTGCTATATTGTTTTGCAAAATTTCAATACTACCGAGATGATAGTAGACAACGCCTGCCGCACGATTTACCTTCAACGCTTTCTCGAACTGTCCTCTTGCTTCGTCTAGTTTATCGAGATTTGCATAAGCGACGCCTTTTGAGATATAAATCTCGATTTCCATCGGGTTTTCCCGCTCAGCCTTTTCGTAATACTTAATCGCCTCTTCGTATTTACCTTGACTTTCCATAACTGCGCCTTGCGTCAGGTATTCTTTTACTTGCAACTCATCCATTATTTAGTTCCTCCCAAAGACTCTGGCCATCCCAGAATCTTTGCCTGAGGCTGTGCCGTTTCGCCATCGTGAAATCACTTCATCTTTGAGACTACCCCTTGGCTTTACAGCCTGAAGTGTTGAGAAAATCAGAGCAGCAATCAACGATATCCTGCCGCCTTGACATAAATTTTCTGCTATTACTGATGTGGCGACCGGCATTGCCATAAATGCAGATAAGCCACTGCCGCTGCTGCTATTCCACCAATCACGAATCGCAGTTGCAGTTCCGGCCATTGGCGCTGTGCGCAATTCTATAATTCCTCCGAGTGCCGAAATACTGCCTGTCCCGACCCAAAGTGCTGACAGAAATGGCCTGATCCCCGACGACTGCAAAGATGCATGTCCGTTAAAATTGTTTCGGCTGTTGGCATATATCATATCCTTCACCCTACCATCAACCTCTCGGGCTGTTGATTCCAGTGTTGCAATGCGGCTACTCAAAGCTCGAGCATTTTCGCTGCGTACGCTTAACTCCCGGATTTTTCTGCTTGTCATATAGTCGGCATTAGTCAAGTTAGCACTCATGCCTCCATCGATAAGGTGCAAACGGGCGCCCACTCTCCCAGACAATTTGTCGGCATATGAATCCATAGCCTCAGCAACTCTGTCACTGTTTCTTATCGCATTTCCCAAGTTGTTAAATCTAAGTGTTAATGCCATACCTTTGCTCCCTTTTGCTTATTATCCGCATCTACATCTACACGCTGCCAACTACTACGCCTTCTTCGACTTGCAATTGCGCAGTCGCCGCGACTATAGCCGCCCGTAATCCTGCAATGTCGTCATTTGCCTGCGCAATTGCTGCTGCGGCAAGCACAATTTGCTCCTCAGTCTCTCCCCGCTCACGAACTATATCTCCATCTGCAGCAGTAAGACATTCGTCTGTACCAATACCATTTTCAGGTGCGTTTGCAAACAGATCGGAAACTTTTGCATCTGTTAAAGGATTTGCCATCGCTCGCATAAGCATGTCCCCGCTGGCTTGTATCCACAGGTTAACATCCGAAACATTAACGGCTACTTCCCACTTCAGCGTCTTGTCAACATCTGTAATATCTTTTAGTCGCCGCTGTAGCATATTTTTTCTTTCAGTATAATGCGCAAGCCTTCGCTTCATTTCAGCCAGTTGCGCTTGCAATTGCGATAGAGGAGACATAGTAAAGATCATCCCTTTCGGTTTTTTCGGCACAAAACAATCATGGACAAATGATTATTTGTGTATCATTTACGCTTTTATCCAGAGGGCAAGCAAGACATTGTCTTGCAAGAGTTTAGGTTCATCAAGTCTGTCTATCCTTGTTGTTAAATATCTCTAAATGCCGCAGTAATCTCTTCGTCGGCTGCCGTATATGCCTTTTGAGCATTGGCAAGGGCATTGCCTATTTCGTCCATTATTTCTTCTATATCCTGCAAGTTGAGCTGTACTTGTCGGGCATCCACTTCAAATGCCTCTGAGCCGACCCCCATCCAAACATCTGTAAGCTCCTGCACAGTCGCGCTAACGTCGCTTACTATCCGGCTAAGCTCGCTACGATGTTTCGCATACGATGCAATAGTATCTTCAAAGTTAACGGTATCCAGATGCCCTACATCGCTGCCGCTTCCACTGCTTGACATAAAATTCCCCTCTCCTGTTGCATTTCGGTATACTTGTAGTTAATTAATGTGCACGGGTAAACGTCCTTATAATCGCTCCGCTGGCATTTCGTTCAAATATCCTATCAAACTTGCATCCGCAAAAATATTGGAAAGTTTCTGAAACCACTAAGTTTCTCTCGTCATACCTTCTGCTGAGCGGACGCACTGCTCCTTGCCCATGGCGTGAATCTTGACATCCTTGCGGAGTTTGGACAGAACCAGGTTGTTCTTCAGGTGCTGCCGCATTGGTCTGGGGCGCACGCGGTGTGGTGGCAACCGGCACAAGCTCCCAGCCTCCGCGACTGTTCATGCGGTAGTTTCTGGTTCTCCTAACGCTGCCGTTGTTGTTAAACTCTTGTATTCTTCGTGCCGTCGCCGCACCAGCATTGTTATAAGTATATTCAGTCGTGCGTGTTCTTACATTTGCACCGCTAAATTCTTGCACCGAAATGAGCAAGGTGCCTGCGGCGTTGTACGTGTTTACAACTCTGCTTCTTTGATTCCCGCGTGAATCTAAGATGGTTTGTTGCGTAACGTTTCCGAATACATCAAACTCACGTGCATCAGCGCTACCATCGGAATCAAAGTCTGTTTGTTTGATTAGGCTACCGCCCTCATCAAATTCATGAACACTGCGCAACAACTCATAGCCATCAGAAAAATCAAAATAGCTCTTGACTTTAGTTTCGCCGGATTCAAACAACTCATAAACCTCGGCGCGCTTTAATGCACCATCTTCATCAAACCAGCGATTGCTCTTGCCGGAAAGCCTGTCGTATTCGTCAAATTCAAAGGCGTGCGATATTTCGATAATCCCATTTTCATTGAATCTTGCCGACAAAACCCTGTTGTCATTATCATCATGCTCAGCTTCCCACCAATGGCAAAGCGTCCCATCTTCATGGAAGAGTGTACGCCTTGCAACCAATCCGCAAGCAAAATACTCCACTTTCGAGCTCTTGATTCCAGTTTCACAGTGGTATTCAAATCTTAATAATCCGGTTACAATGCCGTCATCGTCAGTAATAATTTCTGCAATAAGCCTGCCGAGCTCGTCATATTCCCGACCATCGTCCTGGTCGTATGGCTCGTGCTCATAAGTGTATGAATCGGCGGCGTTGTTATCGTCGTCATATACAACAGGCACCACTTCCTCTTCAGGGGAGTAGGGTTCGCCTGCAAACACTGCCGCGGCATCTTGTGCAGGTGGCTCTGTATCGCCAGTTCCAAAAATGTTCAATCCAAAAATGAGCATTGCTATAACCAGCACCGCTGCAATAGGGCCGCCTATTTTAAGAGCAGTTCCTATTCTCTTTTTATTTGAAAGAAAACTTAATCTTCCGACGACACTTTGCGTTTTTTGCTCTTCACCATTATCGGTGGGTTCATTTGTTTGCTGAGCAAAATCAACAGGCACAACTTCCTGTTGCCTTTCACTCCACAACAAACTCTCCGTGGGTTCATTCGCCCCACTTCCCTCGTCCAGATTAAGCAGGGTCACATTATCCTCAACATATCCAAGCGATTTCAGCGGCGTTTCATCTCCAAGCGGATATATAACGGGCTTTTCAGCCACATTGTAAAGAAGAGCCTCAAGTTCCTCACGCATTTGTCTCGGTGAAGAATATCGTTCGGCAGGACTGTAAGAACAAGCTTTCAATACAATCTCAGAAAGTCGTCCATCAGCGTTTTTAGGAGCTGGCATTTGCACGCCAGTCATACGCTTTGCATTTGCAATTTCCTTGTCATTATGTGTGATTTTTTCCGGATAGTTAGGTAAAAATGGTGTGCGGTTTTCATTAAGAAGTCGGTATAGGACTATGCCCAGAGAGTAAATGTCAACATTTGAACCATAGGACTCACCGCGGTACATTTCTGGAGCCATGTAAGTGTATGTACCTTTTTTTGAAAGCCCGCCTGTTGTCTTTTCCATGGTGCGGGCAGTCCCGAAGTCCCCGAGTTTAAAGTCGCCCGTGTCACTTACAAAAATATTTTCTGGTTTGATGTCCCTGTGGATTATGTTGTATCTCTGGCATAACTCAAGCGCCTTGCACAAGTCTATACCCATTTGCATGATATCTTTTCGGGTCAGTGTACGGCTTTGGGCATAATCAAGCAGCGGCGTCAACAGCTCCATACGGATGATGATGTCCCATCCTATTCTGTCTTCGTGCGCCACAACGTCGTGATCCTCACAACTGACTATATTGCTGTTTCCTTTGAGTTTTGACATCAGAGAAAACTCTTCTACGAGCTCCTCGACAAAATTTGTAAAATATGCAATGACGTTATTTTCAGTCATACCGTCCGACATCACGCTTTTAATCTCGCCCGGATTCTGTGGTATGGTAATAATTTTTATTGCGGCTTTATACACTTGACCAAAGCCGTTGCGTTCCGCTTCAAAAACACGGCCATGGCTTCCCTCTCCGATAGAGCGAACCAAGTTCCACTTGCTGAGCACTTCGTCTCCCAAGTTGTATTGCCCATTCATTTACCATCCCCCCTATCACAATATAAGACCTAAACACTCAAAATATTCGAGGCTGACATTGTACATTATTATGAAAATATTTGTCAATAATTATTCCTATGCATATACGCCTATTTATGCCAATTTTCGGAACTTTATCGTTGTTTCACAGAAACATCTGACAATATTTGAATTAAAAGTGATTTTTGTCAAACAATACGTGACAATAATTTCTATCAAAACAGCACCTTATTTGCAATAGAAACAGGGGTAACTTGCGTTTTTCAATAGGTAAGTTGCGCGATATGTGGGCTAAGTTGTTTTGTCTGTTTGTATTTTAAAATGATACCGGATCTATGATGCCCTTAGCTGCAATGCATTGTGCATTGTCGTCAATGACGCAAACAACCCAGATCTGCGCAACGGGGCGCGCATCCGGGTTGATGGATAAAATTTGGTCTTTTTTATGTCACAACTATGTTTTTTTCTGTTCTGGGGATTACTTCACCGACAAGGCAGCAGGGTGGGTTTTGTCCGCCTAGGGCTTCTAGCAGCGCTTCGGCATCATCTTTGTGAACACTTATGAGCAGGCCACCCGATGTTTGCGGATCGAATAATATTTCTTCTATGGGCATTGAAAGTCCTTGCAGATTCACCTCGTCTTGCAAATACATACGGTTCGTTGTTCCGCCGCCGGTCATTAGGTACTCGGCGGCTAGTCTTTGCGCTTCCTTTATATATAGCACATTTCCAGAGTTTATGTGAATCGAATATTCGGGCGTGACCATTTCATTGAGATGCCCCAGAAATCCAAATCCGGTCACATCTGTGCAGCTATGAATCCTGAATTTTTTTGCGATTTCAAACGCATGCTTGTTTAGCCGTTGCATACTGTTGATGGCTTCCTGATAGCTTTCTTCAGAGGCCTCGCCCGCCTTATATGAGGTTGTAACAAGCCCCACTCCGAGCGGCTTGGTCAAAATAATTTTGTCACTGATTTTGCAGCGATTGTTATACATGATTTTTTCAGGATGCACAACACCGGTGACTGAAAGGCCATATTTCGGTTCATTATCTTTTATGGAATGACCCCCGCAAAGCACGCCTCCGGCTTCAATCACTTTCTCTGCCCCACCTCGTAAAATCTCTGCAAGTATTGCGGGGTCTTCTTCCTCCGGAAAGGCTACAATGTTCAGTGCGGTTTTCACTTCACCGCCCATTGCATAGATATCACTGAGCGCATTGGCCGCAGCAATTTTTCCGAACAGGTATGGGTCATTGACCATTGGTGGAAAAAAATCAAGTGTGTTGATTATGGCTATATCGTCAGATAATTTATAAACAGAGCCATCATCAGATGTGTCAAATCCTACCAGCAGATTTGGGTCATTTGGCTTGGGTATATTAGATATTGCATCTTGCAGCATTCCATGCGGCAATTTGGCAATTCAACCACCACAAGCCGTGAAGTTTTTTAGGGTTTTAGCCATTTCGTTTTCTCCTATCCACCGGTTAGGAATTATATGGGCGCAAATCCGCCACAACGTCCATCCTTACACTATTTCATAATTGCCGCTGGCGGTTATCGTGTAGCAGCAGTCCATATCCTCATGGTCTGCTGTATTTTTCGTGTAGTCGCCGTCAAAATATACACAAACGCCGCAGGAGGCGCTGAGTCCACGTGGAACAGGTGCCATTTTTGAAGGCATTTTGTTCTTCTGACAGTACTTATTAAATTGCAGTGCGCCATAGTGGGTGTGGAATGTAGCCAAATAATTCATATGCTATTGTCCTTATTTGGTCAATGTCATCGTATAGAGACCGGTTTTCCCTTCAACCGCTACGCTAAAGCCTTTGGATTCAGCAAAGCGTTTGCAGTTTTCAACGCAGACTTGACTATCGACCAATAATTCTATTTCATTGGCATCATCTATGACTTGCCTGAGTTTGAGCACCGGCTCGGGGCAAGAGAACCCCAGCGCGTCTACAGTAATCTTCATATTGTACCATGCCTTTCACAATTTGCAATAATTCGGGTAGAGATTAATCTGCCGAAGATTTTTTTGAATTCATAATGGCAATAACAAAAACAACGATGACACATACGAAAAACGCAATACGTCCATTGCTCGTTGTACCTGCCGCCGAAGAGGCAAGGCCGAAATTATGCACAAGTGCAGCGCCGACCAAAAAGCCCAGCACAGTTACACTGGAATCACTACTTCCTGAACCTGCCATAATCAGCTGGCGCATGGGGCAACCACCCAAAAGTGTTGAGCCAAACCCTACAAGATACAAGCCAAGAACATTCCATAACCACTCATTGTGAGCCACAGGCTGTCCATCAAAGCCTAGACGAAAACTTCCGGTGATCAAATTTCCGGCAAAGACAACCACCAAAATAACCACAAATCCAATCAGCATATGAAAGTCTTTAAATAGGACAACATCACGTACTCCGGCAATGAAACAAAGCCGTGAACGTTGCGCTACCACGCCAACAATGAGGGCACCGACCAACGAAATCAGGAAAGGGGCATGCATTGAGCCGAGACCGCTCTGACTAAAGAAAACAAATGATGGAGCAGCGATAAGTGCAACAAGCAGTAAAATGCTGACAAAAGGCATGCCCAGGCCTTCTGCGAGCGGTTGACTATAATTGCGTTTGAGGGAAAATCCTCGATTCAAAAATACGATACCTGTCAGTATCCCACCGGCAAATCCTACCAGCCCAACCAAGGCATTTAGGTCTCCTCCTGCAATGCGCAACACCATCCTCGTGGGACATCCAAGAAAAATGAGCGCACCAATCATGACGCAGATACCAAGGATAAATCTGGTCAGCGGCGATGAGCCACCTTTGGGTGCAAAATCTTTTTTTATCAGCCCAATGATAAAGGAGCCAAGCACAAGACCCATAACTTCAGGGCGGATATACTGCACAGCTTCAGCTCTGTGCAAACCAAGAGCGCCGGCGGTATCACGAATAAAGCAAGCCACGCAGAGTTGCATATTACTGGGGTTACCGTAGTGACCAAGACATATGGACACAAGTCCTACAATTGCCCCAGCGATAATTATACCCCATTTTTTCTTCATTATATCACCAACCTATTTTTGAAAGCATTTTATTTCAGTGCCTCGATGTTGTGAAGTAAGCAATTTCAAATAAGTCCCTGTCTATCTATTAGTAATTCAAATAGATACCATTACATTCCATAAACCGGTGGCATCCAGACAGCTTTATTGATCAAAATAATTTATACATCAATTAAAGATATTTAAAAACTGTTGACATGCTAATCAGAAAAATGATACCATAAATTCGTTATTTTCCTTGCTGTTTTAATAAGTTTTTTAAATAATTTATATATCAATAGTGAATGGGAGGTCAAAAAATGAAGAAGTTGATAGCCACGATTTTGGTTATGGCAATGGGTTTGCTCATGCTGGCAGCCTGTGGCCCCGTTGCTCAGGAGTCCGATGTAAGCGTCGGTGCCGGCACTGGCACTGGCGGCGGCACAGGGGCTGGGGCTAGTACAGGTGCAGCAGTCGATCCAACTGTTCCTATGTTCGACCCTGATGATACCCCTGAGGGGGAGATAGGGCTCAGGACACTCCCTTGGGATCTTCCGGAAGGCGTTCAGTTTGCCGATCATCTGGATATGCTTCCGCTGGTATCCCCTGTCACCTCCATAGATCCGCTCCATCCGGGCGCAGGCGGATCGGTACATAACATTGTTTATACTTTGATTTACGATCGTCTGCTCGAACTCGCAGATGACGTTGTCACCATAAAAGGCTCGTTAGCTGAAAGCTGGTCTCATGTCGATTTCACCTATTGGACTTTCAATCTGCGCAGTGGTGTATATTTCCACAATGGCGACCCCTTTACCGCACAAGATATCGTCAACACCATTGAATTGGCACGCGTTGCACCAGCCTCAAATCCTTTCGACTACTGGCACCCTGTGCAATCATGGAACATCATAGACGACCACACCATTGAAATAACATTAAATGGCCCAAGTCCTGACTGGGAATTTGTCCTAACCATGCCTCAAGCTGGTATTTTTAACGCAAGGGCAATTCAGGAAAATCCTGAGCAAGGCCTATGGATTGGAACAGGCGCATTTTATGTCGCTGATTTCGAACCCGCAATGGACATATATTTTCTGCGCAACGATAACTGGTGGGGGCTGCGCTACCGCAATGTACCGACGCGCTCACTGGCAGTCAGAACAGTACACGAGGGAACTGCCCGCACAGCAATGCTGATGCAAGGTTATGCCCATTTTGCCGGAGCGCCCTTGCCGGATGACTTCCCGCTGTTTTTAGACAGCCCTGACTTCGTCACACTAACTCCGATTACAAACGAAGTTTGGTATCTTGCGCTCAACAGCCGTGACCCTATCACCAGCTGCCCCTATTTTAGAAGAGCTGTTGCCCATGCATTGAATCTGGAGGACATTGCGTTTATCGGCACAGGCGGTTACGGACATGCGTTTTCTGACGGAACCACATGGGGGCCATTGACCGCAATGAGAAACAATGATCTCCCTTTACGTGAGTTCGACCCTGACAAAGCCAGGGATTACCTAGCACGGTCAGTTTATAACGGAGAAGAAATAAACATTGCAGCAGCTTTGCCCAACGCGCTGCTCGCTGTGGATCTTGTCGCAGAGAACCTGAATGCCGTTGGTATCAACACGTTTATCAACATCATGGATTCCCCATCTCTGGCTGCCCAGCACAATCCTGAGGTCAATGTAGGCCATATAGCCTTCCATGTATCTTCATGGATGCCTGTTCCATCGTTTGTTTCAACTATGGCCAGATCGACTGGTGCTATCAATAGATCCTCATATAGCAACCCCTATCTTGATGATTTGCTTGACCGGGCGGCATCTGAGCTCGACCCAGTTGCACGTGAGCAAATGTATCATCGCATCCAGGAAGTCATGTGGGAAGATATGCCATATATCCCACTGTTTTTCCGCAATCGCACTTGGGTTGGACAAAGAGATTTCGGTGGTATCAGAGCCGCTAATATTGCAACCAACTACGATTACAGATTTGCTTTCATGGTTATTGAATAAGCAATAAAGCTTTGTGCCACAAATAATGCGGGCGAGGTGGCAACATTCACAAAAAAGGTAAACACTGATTAAATCCACCCTCAGAAACAAGACGTGTGCACACGGCGTGTGATTTAATCAGCGTTTACTTGGTTGTGTCGCCTGTTTTGCCTAGAGGGGGAATTCTAACTTTGTATCGTTATTTGATAAAACGCATCTTATTAATGATTCCGATTATTATTTTCGTGTCCTTTGTCATATTTATTCTTATGGAGTTAACACCCGGCACCATCATCGACGGCATGATTTCAGAAGCCATGACTCCGGAGGCAAGACAAGAACTCATAGAATATCATAATCTCCACAGGTCAGTGTTCTATCGATATGGTTTGTATATGCTCAACCTTGTCCAGGGAGATTTAGGCGTTTCCGACACCACTGGGGCAAGTGTGGCCAACATGTTTTTCAACAGGCTTCCAAATACGCTTTTACTGGTTGGCACAGGTCTTGTCATCGCCGTGTTGCTGGCTGTTCCGTTGGGCGTTCTTGCCGCAAAGCGTGCCGGTTCGCTTGTAGATAATTTTGTGACAGTCATATCTATGTCTGGTATGTCTATGCCGCCATTTTGGCTGGGAATTTTGCTCTTGCTCCTGTTTTCGTTCCACTTGGGTTGGCTTCCGGCAGCAGGTAACCGGGATGGTGTTTTAAGCCTTATTATGCCTGCCATGTGCACTGCACTTATGATGATGGCAATAACCACCAGACAAGCACGTTCCAGTGTGCTTGGTAATCTAAAGGCAGACTTCCTGCGCACAGCAAGGGCAAAGGGTGTGCCTGAGAAAACTGTTGTCAGAAAACATGCGCTTGGAAATTCATGGATTCCGATTATTACTCAGATTGGATCATCCTTTGCTGTCCAATTGGCAGGGTCTGTTGTCGTTGAAACTGTGTTTTCCTGGCCCGGCATAGGGCTTTTGACTGCACAGGCCATAATGAACCGAGATGTAACACAAGCAACCGGCAATATCATCATGACCAGCATTATGTATGGCATTGTGCAGCTTATCGTTGATATGTCCTTTGCGCTGGTTGATCCGAGAATAAAGGCGCAGTATTCCGGCAAGAAAAAGAAAAAAAAGACGCTTGTTACAATTCCTGCTGCTGAAAGTCCACAACTTGCCTTTGTCGCAGCTTCGGTAGGTTCTGAAGTGCCCTTGGAAGGTGATTTATATATCGAAGACAAAGATGCTGATGCGCAAGAACCTGCCCATACACAAATAGTGCATAGCGTTGCTGCAACCTATGCAGATACTGTGCCGCGCAGATTGGAGCTAAGCGAGCCGCTTGACTCCGGAGCGCAATCACGTGCAAGCCCATATAGAGAAGCAACATCTCGCTTTAGTGATGAAGATGTTGTGCGTATCATAAAAGCCAATAGGAAGCGCAGCCAATTGGGCGATATTTTCTATAGGTTGAGAAAAAATAAAGGCGCATTTGTAGGACTTATTGTCCTGAGCATTATGCTTATGTTTACCATCAGCTCAATTTTCATCCCCCGGCAAGCGATTATTGAATCAAATGTACGAAACAGACTGGCTCCGCCCAGCTCAGAACACTGGTTTGGCTCCGATACGCAAGGGCGCGACCTGTTTGTCAGAACGATTTACGGCACTCGGTATTCTCTGGCTGTTGGATTTGGTGCGGTAACATTTGGCTTGATCTTTGGTGTCCTTATTGGCACAACCTCGGGATACTTTGGAGGAAAGGTTGACGACATTGTCATGCGTTTTGCAGATGCCATTGCGTCAATACCCGGAATCCTATTCGGCATGGTCATCATGGTCATACTCGGGCCAAGCCTTAGAAATCTTATCATAGCGGTAGGAATAACTCTGATACCGGGTATTACCCGGGCTGTGCGCTCCTCAGTACTTCAAATCAGCAACAGCGAATATGTTGAGGCTGCACGGGCTATTGGACTGAGCAACTTCCGCATTATGTTTACACAGGTTTTGCCTAATGGGTTGTCTCCGGTCATTGTCTCTGCTACAGCATTTTTGGGGATTTCCATTGTACATGGTGCAACACTCTCGTTTCTTGGCTTCGGCATACCCTCACCGGCACCTGAGTGGGGGCTTATGGTTGCACAAGGTCGTGATGTATTACGTACAGCGCCGTGGATTTCTTCGATTCCGGGTGTATTCATCATGATGGCTGTTCTGGCTTTTAACCTAGTTGGCGATGGGCTGCGTGACGCACTGGATCCAAAAATGAAGCGGTAGCTGGGGTTTGCCGCTACCGCTTATGGGCTCTATGAGCATGTAAGAGTCTCATTTTGGGACTTATCCAGTTCGGCTGAACCGATTCCTCTTAAAGCGTTGCACAGCTAAGCTATTACTTAAGCTGGCGGGAGTCGAACTCCCAGCTTAACTTGCCGCAAGACTCGCCGTCCGCGCATGAGCATCCCAATCCACAGTCCTACCAAAAGCCTCAGCAACGAAGCGTAACGGGGCTAATGTACGCCCATTAACAACAACTCCGGGCAAATCAATCTCCACAATCTGCCCATTGACTGTCGGAAAAGTGCAGCCTATGGTCATAACAACTACTGTATCATCTGTCGATGCCGTAACCGTTTGTGTTGCAGCATCCCAGCGAACTGTTGCTCCAAGCGCTTCAAATATTGCTCGAAGTGGAACCACTATCCTATTATTTATAGCTCTGGGCGGCACATCAAACGACAATGCCTGCCCATCATAAAAAACATCCATTCCAAAAATCCTTGGATACGTTTTCCCCATCAAATCTTTTAAAACCCGGTTGAATATGCGAGAATCAAGATATCGGCCATAGAACTCTTCAAGCAGTGCAATTCCTTCATGATGCATTGCTGTCGCTACATCTACACCTACAAATCGCCAATGCCAGGGTTCATAGATATATCCATGGATGTGCCTATATTCATTTGGGTATCGAAGAATGAACCCAAACCTATGGCCATTTTCCAGTAGCCAGGCATATTCTCTTGTATTTTGAAACCTTGCCTGGGTCATAAACTCAAAGCCCGATCTTTGCAAGATGTCCACCGCAAGCCCTAGCTGATGCTCAGAGTGACCGGGTCTGGCAAATTGCCTGTCTGCCGAAGCCTGACCAAATCTGCTCACACCTCTGCCATGTGTACCTGCCTGCGTCTGATATGATCGGAACGTGACTATAACCTGCACCCTTAACCCGGCATCACGTATCTCCGCGCTCATCTTTCGAAAATGCTCCGCAGCTTCCGCACGCATCAGATGACCTGTTCCTATATCAACAAAATCGCTTGGCTGAAAGCCCGACGGCAAACCAAAATTCTTGTTGACTAATGCGTGGATCTCGTAAGGATCTCTCACGGGTTCTATGTGCCGATAAAATCCGAGGTCAGCATTTACATTTACATATGCAATAACCGCAGCAAATGGGATTTCCGGATTCCGCGCCCTAAACGCCTCATACCGTTGCCTGTTTCCTTCTAAGAAGTGTGGATATCGCCCACTTGCAGAGGCAGAGGCCATCATATTGTGATACGATTCAAAATCAAGCCCGGTGATATTTAAAAAGTCGTACAAGCTTAAATGCGGTGCATCAATTGTGCTACTTGCCGTTGCAGGCATAAGGCTTATCGGCAAACAAATTATTATTAGAAGCAGCACAATTATTGGTTTATATCTAATCATTTTACGTTCCTTTTTTATTTTTCATAGGACTTATGATAATAATACAAATGCTTTGAGTTCCTTCACTGAGAACATCGAGCACCATTGCCCGTCAGTCTAAAAGTGACAATAGCACGGCTTTCACGAAAAGGCAAGTATGAAATCAGCCTGAATCTGGCCATGGCAGCTGGTTTGCTTGATATATGTCGGTGGGAGACTTCTTGACTTGCTGCGGTCATATGGTATACTTAGTTTGACGGGAGTCGAGCGTCATCGACTCTCTTCAGACTGCGGTTTTAATACCGTACACCAATGTAAAGAGTTTAAGGCAGGTGGAAAACACCTCTGTCTTTGCCAAACAAAACAAAAAAAGGGAGAACACATAAATGCTAAATAGCTCTGGTTCACAAACAAACAAAAAAGAATTTAAAATTGGAAAAATGATTGCAGGAATATTTCTTGGAATTTTACTACTGATTGTAGTGATGTCTTCATTTGCAATCATTCCGGCAGGACACACAGGCGTCCGTGTAACTTTGGGTCGTGTTGTCGGACATGAGAGTGAAGGTCTTATCTTCACTCCACCATTCATCCAAAATGTTGTACTCATGGACAATCGTACGCAAGCGCTTGAAATGGAAACAGAAGCGGTCACGAGAGACTTGCAGGGTGTGCGCATGGTTTATACAGTAAACTATTCTTTAAACTCAGACATGGCCGGTACCGTATTCAGAGAAATAGGCATTGGCTTTGTGAGTATCATTATCCGTCCGACAGTTGAAGAGACTGTAAAAGACATTACAGCCCGCTACACAATTGAGGAACTCATAACACAAAGAGCTCGCGTAAGTACTGATATTGCGGCAGCTTTGCAAGCAAACCTCAGTATACGTGGATTTACATTTGAGAGATTTAATATTGTTGATTTTGCTTTCTCACAAGAATTCAGCAATGCTATTGAGCAAGTTCGTATTGCAGAGCAAAATGCTTTAAGGGCATATCAGGATTTAGAAAGATCAAGGCATGAAGCTGAGGCTGAGCGCGTAATGGCTCGTGCGCAAGCGGATGTCCTCAGGTATCAAGCAGCGGAGCTGACGGATACCAACTTGATGGCTATGTGGATTGAGCGCTGGAATGGAGTGCTTCCGTCTGTCATGGCTGGCGATGGCAATGGCATGTTGCTTAACTTCAGCCTTGATGACATTCAAGCCTCTGCAAATACACCGAGAGTACCGGCTGCGCCTGCTCCGACGCCACCACCGCCACCACCGGCTGCGCAAACGCCTGCGTATGATGCCGACGACGATAATGATTAACGACGACTCTTACGTTGAGTTGATATTTTGAATATAAAGTGCAAGGCTTAGTCATATGGAATTCGACTAAGCCTTGCGTTTGTTTGTACAAAATTTTTATGATAAAGCAAGGTGCACTTTATCATAAAAATTGGAGATAGGGAGATGGCAAGTGGTTTTTGTTGATGCGCCCTATCTCCCTGACATCACTTTCATAAAAGCACTGGGCACACTAGACTCAAAGCAAAGTTCTTCACCTGTAAATGGGTGCTTAATCCGTAACACAGAGGCGTGCAGACATATCCTGTCTATAGGATTTGTGAGCGCGCCATACTTTTTGTCGCCTACGATGGGGTGCTCGATGTCTTTCATATGGACACGTATTTGATTTTTCCTGCCTGTCTCCAAAGAAATATCCAACAAAGAGTGTCTGTCCGTGCTTTGAAGCGTACAATACTTTGTAATCGCCAACTTACCCTGGCCTTTTTCCTTGCTGGAATACATGAGCAGGGTTTTTGTCTGTTTGAGCCAGGATGTAATCTTTCCTTCAAAAGGCGAAACTTTGCCCTCCACAACAGCAGTGTAACCACGCCGTAGGGTGAGCTCTTCCCAGCGCTCTTGCAACGCGTATTTTGTTCGCTCGTTTTTCGCCAGTAGCATCACACCTGATGTCTCACGATCAAGGCGGTGGACAATGAATATACGCCCGGATTTTGCTATGCTTTTCATGTAGTCGTTCATGATGTAGTAGGCTGTGTTTGTATGCTCTTGGTCTGTTGAAATGGAGAGCATGCCGGCCGGCTTGTCAATAACAATCATGTCATCATCTTCGTAGATAATCGGGATATCCGGTTTTGCACTGAGTGCAGGCGCTCTGTGAAGTACCATAATCTGTTGCCCCGGCAACAGTGGGCGAGCATAGTCCGTACAGCGCCCCCCATCAACAAGGACTTGCCCCCGCGATAATATTCCCTTTACGTAGTTTCTGGATTTGTTGTCAAAGCAGGTGAGCAAAAAAGGCAGCAGGGTGGATTCTGTGGTGACGTTAAATTTTAGGTTGCTTTTCAAATTGGCACCTCTTTTAGTCCTGATGCAAATCAAGCGACTACAAATCATGTCCTGCATCAAGAAATACATTCTCAAAAAACTCGTTAGGTGCAACAAACCACTATGGCAACGAGACCCGTTCCGAGCAAAACCAATGGGAGTTCGACTCCCATCACCCTAACTTAGGCGGAACAATTTCAAGCCAGTATCCATCGGGATCTTCAATAAAATATAATCCCATTGAAGTGTTTTCATAACAAACACAACCCATATCCTTATGCTTTAAAAATGCCGCATCATAATCATCAACCACAAAGGCTATATGAATCTCATTGTCGCCCAAATCATACGCAGTTTCCCTATCACGCAACCAGGTCAGTTCAATTTTACACGACGAAACACCATCCGACAAAAACACAAGCTCAAAACTTCCATCATCTGCCTTGTGGCGATTAGCCACCTCCAAACCCAGAGCCTCTTTATAGAAAGCAATGGATCTTTCCAAATCAAAAACATTTATATTCGTGTGAATCATTGTAAACTTCATAATGAATATTCCTTTCCCGGCTCAATAATGAGCTTATTCGGTGCATCCCATTTTTCTGCCTTTTCAAGGCTAAATAATTCTCCCGGCTGCAAATGAATGATAATATTGCGCTTTGCCCCGATAATCTCAGCACACACAGCCGCCTCCTCTGGATTCATATTGTAAACACCATCTCCACAGAAAATAGCATAGTCAAGATGCTTCGATGAAAAATCCTCCATTTGCGCTGTCTTTGACGTGTCGCCACTTGCATAGATTTTCACGCCATCAATGGTAATAATAAATCCAACACATTCTTTTGGATCGTGATTCTTGTTTTCTGCCGAGACCGCCTCGACTATGATACCGTCAAAATCGAAAGTATTATGCACCCCACCTTTGAGCGCTTCAACATTCGAAATAATCCGGCAATCTTTTTTCTTCGCACAGAGCGACAATTGATTATGATCACTATGCTGATGTGAAACCAGAATCAAATCTGCCGGAAGCTCATATCCATCCCCAACATACGGGTCAACATATATTACTCTTCCATCATCTGCAGTCAACCTGAAACTACCGTGGCCTTGATAATACAGTTTTGGCATTGCACTTTTCCTCCTTTATTTTTACAAATTAACCTTCTTCTTATTAAAAGCAGACGGTACAAACCTATATGCTTCTTTTTTATCCATTTTAGTGATGTATCTCGTAGCTATCTGGTTATTGCATTCGGGGCAAAACAACGCTCCATGGTATTTCGAAAAATCAATCGACCCATTTATAATCCTGTCATTGTACATTTTTACAAACCCGCTTTCGCCAACCTTCTGATAATTGGCTATAAAGCACTTGCAATAAGCGCATGTAACTTCCAGAATATGGCTACCCCTGACCTTTTTGCAGTTTGGATTTTCATACAATTTCATGTTAGCAAAACCTCAACGCATATACTATCACGTAATCTCCAAAAAGTCAGCTATGATTTGCATATTTGCTGTTATTGGAACTTGACGCAACGTCCGCAATGTGTGATAATAAAGAACAAAAAACGTGTTTTATAGTCCAAATCATATAAGATGATATCGTTGAGAGTATTTTTTCAAATTGACAGGAGGCCTCGCTATGGCAAAAATTTCGCTCAAAAACATTGTAAAAGTCTACCCCGGCAATATCCCCGCTGTCCACGATTTTAGTCTCGAAATCGAAGACAAAGAATTCATCATACTCGTAGGCCCTTCCGGCTGCGGAAAGTCAACAACCTTGCGTATGATTGCCGGCCTCGAAGAAATAACCTCTGGCGAGCTTTATATCGGTGACCGCCTTGTTAACGATGTACCCCCGAAAGATCGTGATATTGCGATGGTTTTTCAAAATTATGCGCTTTATCCCCACATGACTGTATACAAAAATATTTCTTTTGGCCTTGTGCTTCGCAAAATGCCGAAAGATCAAATAAAACAAAAAGTTGACGAAGCTGCTAAAATTCTCGACATTGAGCATTTATTAAGCCGCAAGCCCAAAGCCCTGTCGGGTGGTCAACGTCAGCGTGTTGCGCTTGGAAGAGCGATGGTGCGCGACCCGGCAGTTTTCTTGCTTGACGAACCGCTTTCAAATCTGGACGCAAAGCTCCGCACATCCATGCGGACTGAAATATCCAAACTCCATAAGCGCCTCGGCACAACATTTGTTTATGTAACGCACGACCAGACTGAGGCTATGACCATGGGCGACCGCATCGTTGTCATGAAAGATGGTTACATCCAGCAGGTCGATTCTCCACAGAATCTTTACGACTTCCCCTGCAACCTATTTGTCGCCGGGTTCATCGGGGCACCGCAGATGAACTTCATTGATGCAACCCTAATCAAATCAGAAAATGGCTTCTCCGCACAATTCGGAGCAACTATTATTGAAATCCCAAGCGCCAAGCTCAGTGCTGAAACCGCTACAGCATATGAGGGCAAGCCCATCGTGCTTGGTATCCGTGCAGAAAACTTGCATTCCGAAGATTCGCATATAGAACGCACGGAAACCAGCCCAATAAATGTAACCGTTGAACTTGTAGAGCTTTTGGGCTCCGAGACTTATCTCTATGTGGTTTGCGAAGGCATTAACCTGATTGCAAAGATTCCGCCGTACAACAACCCAAAATCCGGCGATACCATAACACTTGCACTGGACAGAGAAAAGCTGCACTTGTTTGACAAAGAAACCGGCAACGCAATCAAGTAGGTTCTTCTGGCGAAAAAGCACAAATTACAAAGCACAAATTACAAATAGGCGCAAACCGCAAGCCTAGTTCTAAACTATTTGTAGTCTGTGCTTTGCGTTTTGCAAACCTACCCCTTAATAGCCCCACCAGTGACACTGGTAAGTATCTTGTTGCTCAATACAATAAATAAAACAAACGTCGGCGCAAAAACAATGACCGTGCTGGCAAACATGGCTCCCCAATGCCCTGCATATCTCATGCCTTGCACCATGTTGAAAAGCCCGACTGCAATCGGCCTGATCTGAGCATCATTTGCAAATATCATCGAGATGAAAAACTCATTCCAAAGTGTTATAAAATTAAAAATCGTGACTGTTATAATTCCGGGCTGCGCCAACGGAAACATGATACGCCAGAATGTCCTTACCGGGCTACAACCGTCCACCGCTGCGGCCTCTTCAAGGCCTGACGGCAGATTTTTGAAAAATGGCAACAAGTAAAAAATCGTAAAAGGTATACTCATACCAATGTAGAGAAAAACAAGTGTTGTGCGCGTGCCGGTCATCCGCAGTGCCGTGGCAAGACTAAAAATCGGCATAATAATCATAACTGCCGGAATGCCCATCGAAATCGAGGTAAGCCCCTGAACCAGCGCATTAAATCGGAAACGGAAACGGCTGAGCGCATAAGCCGCCGGTGCGCTGATGATGATTATGAGCGGAAGGGAAATGGTTACATATATAACGGAGTTAAGGAAAAACCTACTGAGGTTCTGCGCCCCCCAAGCAAGCCTGTAATTGTTAAACACAAGATCAAACCTTAAAAGACGCTCAAAAAATGTCCCTATAACATCCCCTCCAAAGATTTCTCTGGGGGTAACCAGTGACGCGGCAAGTGTCCAGCCGATAAGCAAAAAAGTAAAAATAGCCCAAATAGCACAAAGCAGATACCCCGGTGTAAGTTTTAATTCTTTTTTGAGCTTGACCGGTTCACGAATCGTCTTGTTTCTTGTCATATTTTTCACTTCCTTTCTACATTTCGACATCGTCTTTACGTGTAATCAGTGAACTCACGACAGAAATGACGACAACAAGTAAAGCAATCAAAATACCAACCGAAGCAGCAGCACCTGAATCACGTTGTACAACCGCAGAACCGCGGCCTCCAAATATGATTTCTCTCATGTAGTTGGGAGGCATTGTGTACGGAAGCGTAAGATTGGTCGGAGAGAACATAAACGACCATGCGAAAACCCCCGTTCCCAAACTGACCGTCCAGATTACAATATTGCTCCTTACAACACCTCTGATCAAAGGCAACGTTATAAAGAAAAACTTATGAAAAATATTTGCACCCTCAATACTTGCGCATTCATAATATTCATCACCGATTTTTTCAATACCGCTAATAAACGTCAGCATGATATAACCAACCATGCCAAAACAATAAGCTATAAGCAGACTCCACAACCCCATATACGGACCTGTCCACATTACCGGCGTTTGCCCTCCGACTGCTTCAACAATCCTGTCAAACAGCCCGTCATTGTCTCTAAACGCATAGTTAATCCACATAGTACCCAGTGCAATAGCGCTGATGATATTGGGTAAATAGATGACTGCACGCCAGAATTTTTTCAGTCGCACCCCGCTTGTAAGGATTACCGCATAAACCATAGCAAGAAATAGCACCGCAATCCCGCCCACAAACCAAAGTGTAAGATAGTTTGTGACTGAGCGGTTGAACAGGTCGATTCTAAACAAACCAATATAATTATTCAAACCGGCAAACGTCCATGCCGCAATGGGGGTCTCAATGGCCTCCACTGCAAAAAAGCTCATAACAAATGTTCGTAGAACCGGATAAATAAAAACCATTACATAAATAAACATTGCTGGGATTAAGAACAACACAATCATTCGTTTATTTTTTCGCCCAACCAAAACAATGACCTCCTTACGTCAAAACCGAGGCGGCGGTTTCGCCGCCTCGGCTTTACAGCAACAATGGCGTTTATTATTTAGCTTATTGCTGCAAGATTGTCAGCAAACTGCTGCGCATTTATCGTGCCCGCAGCCATTCTTTGGAAGCTCTCAATAATCACAGCAGTGACATTTGGGTCATCTTCCGCACCGGCTGCCCATGGCAGGCGATCTGTGGTCGATGCAAATATAACCTCAGCATCTTGCAGCTGCACAGGCCATACCGCATCATTTGCCATTGGCACGCCCCATGTGTCATCAGCCAGACGCTGATCCCAATAGCCGAGCGTTATCCAACGAATGAATGCAAACGCCGCATTAGGATAATTGGTATTTACGTTAATTCCGAAACATTGTGCACCAATGTTGTGCGCTTCCGGACCCGCTCCGCCTGCATCAATTGAAGGCCATGCAAACGAACCCCAGTTGATATCAGGGTTTATTTCTCTTAACTCATTGGGCAGCCATGTGCCATTGAGATACATAGCAACAGCTTCCATAGCTGCAAATTCTGCTGCCTGTCCTTCCGGAAATACATTTGTTGCAGCTCTGGGTGACATAAATCCATTGGTTATAAGCTCTTCAAAAACCTGAGCAGTCCTGAGTATTGCAGGGTCAGAAAACTCGTGGTTTTCAAAAATTTCAAGGGTTCTTTCACTACCGGCGATGCGTGTTACCGTGGTGCCAAACAGCGCTGGAATATATGAGTTATCAACAGTCATTGGGATTATGCCTATGTCAACCAGTTGTTGACATGCCACAAGAAACTCTTGCCAATTGGTTGGGTTCGATGTGATTCCAGCCTCTTCAAACAAATCTTTATTGAACATGGTTGTAAACACAAAAGGCTGATAAGGCACTACGGTAAATGTGCCGCCGCCCCGCTCTTGCGCCATTTCCATAAGACCACTGTTTACTTTAGCTCTGAAAGGTTGACCATCTGTATCACTGAATACACCATTTACCAGATCATCTAAGTTAAGCAAATGGTCTGACCACTGCCCGGTTACGCGATCGATGTCCTCATCAAAAATGTCAATGGTTTCGCCTGCTGCAAGAGCTGGTGCGAGTCCCTCACGCTGACCTTGTCGGCCATTGAAGTTAATGCTTACAGGAACACCTGTCGCTTCTGTAAAGGCTCTTGCTGCTGCCGCAAGCACGATTGCCTGAGGCTCAGCCTCACTCCACATCGACCAATAAATCAGCGACGCACCTGCTTCTATACCATCTGCTTGCGGATCATACTCCGCGCCACCACCGGCAGCTCCGGCCTCTCCGCCGTTGGCGGGCGCTGTGGTGCTGCCTCCGTTACATGCTGCGACGGAAAATACCATAGCAAGCATCAACATAAGCGCCAATATTCTGGAAAATTTCTTCATTTTATTCCTCCTTAATCAATGCCTGAAACATCTGCAGGAACAATACGCAAAGTCAGGCCTTTCTTCCGCGCATTGTGCCACACATTATATCAATCGCAATGTGCCTTGTCAACAATCGCCGCCTGTGCTAATATGCTTTCATATAGCCATAAGGAGGCTGCATCATGTCAAAAATAACAATGACAAAACAAACATTTCGAGGCTCGCATATAAATGGAGAAAGCCCGCTGCCATCTCTGTCGCCAACCTCAACATTACAGAGTGAAGTAAAATGCACATTGCCCGAGGGTGATCCGACATTTCTGGGATATGGATTGGTTTCTAACATTTATCCATACACGCAACAAGACCGCTATAACCGAAATCTTACAGACCTTGAAACCGACGTCATTATACTTGAAAACAAATATCTTAAAGCCGTTTTCCTACCGGGGTACGGCGGCAGACTTTGGCAGCTTTGGGACAAGGAAAACAACCGCGATCTGCTCTACACCAACGATATCTTGCGCCCTTCAAATTTGGCATTGCGTAATGCATGGATATCGGGAGGTGTCGAGTGGAACTGCGGTGTTGTCGGCCATCACCCTTTTACATGTTCGCAGATGTTCACCGCAACATATGAAACAGATTCAATGCCGGTGCTGCGCATGTACCAGTGGGAACGAATCCGCAACATCACTTATCAAATGGATTTTTGTCTGCCCGACGATGCTCGCTTCCTCTATGCACGCACACGCATCCACAATCCTAACAGTGAAACTGTTCCGGTATATTGGTGGAGCAACACTGCCGTGCCGGAATTTGAGGGCGGTCGTATTGCCGTTTCTGCCGATGATGCTTATGTTTCAGACATGGGGGTTGTCACCCGGGAACCATTTCCTTTACAGAACGGCAACGATATATCATACCCCATGAATACAAGGAATCAAAAAGATTATTTCTTTTACATCCCCGATGATGCCCGGAAATATGAAGGGCACATTTCCACTGACGGAACCGGCTTGATTCAAGCCTCAACATCCAGACTCCGTGGGCGCAAACTCTTTGTTTGGGGCCAACTCCCGGGAAGCGACACCTGGCAACGCTTCCTGACAGAAAAGGCGGGGCCTTATGTTGAAATCCAAGCGGGGATAGGACGTACGCAGTATGGCTGTGTTCCCATGCAGCCACTCGGAACTTGGGAATTTGCCGAGGTTTATGGCGGCATAACGATTGACCCAAAGGCTCAGAGCGCAGAATATCCCGTTTTCCTTGATTCCGTGGAGCAATCGCTTGAAAATGCATTGCCAAAGCAGCAACTTGAAGATTGGCTGCTTTCAACCGTGGACAGCATGGGACGTTTTTATGTTCCTGCTATGACTTATGGCGCTGGTGACGCTGCGCTTGAAAACGCAATACGTATCAAAACGAATCAACAGAACTTAAACAAGTGGCTGGATTTTGGAAATCCGGAACCCAGGCATTCCGACTTTGAGCATCTGCTCCATTTTGGTTATATGCCCAGTCACGAAAAAGATTATGTTCCTAATGCATTCGTATCAGGGCGCTATTGGCAAAAACTACTGGAAACTGCCGCCAAAGGACCCGACCGCGACAACTGGCTGACTTGGTATCACCTAGGCTTGGTGCTTTTTGACACCGAACGCAAGTCAGGAGCAGAGTCAATCTTGGATGGCTTTTGCGCATTGGCTGCCCTCCGACATGCCGCAGATTTAAGCGCAAACGGCCCCGTACTTTATGCGCTTGCTGAAGTGCTTATAAATGCCGGCGAAAACAAAGAAGCCTCTGCTTGTGCCGTCAAGTCTTGCCGTTTGTTTAGCGGTGATTTATCTGTAGCTAAAGATACCATGAGAATCCTTGTTACTCAGCGCGAAAGCGGACTTGCGCTTGCGCTTTATGATGTTTTACCGGAAGATGTAAGAGCCGACGACCGCATCAAGTTTTGGCACGCCAACGCATTAGTTCTCCTTGACCGATGCGATGAAGCTCTTGAGCTTTTGGAGCGTCCGGATTATATCATGACCGACTTCCGTGAGGGCGAAATGAGCATAAATATTTTATGGAGTGAAATTGTAAAACGCACCGGGCGCACCGACCTGACACTACCCTCACACTTAAACTTCAATGCCATCCCGCTGTCTTATTAGGCCGATTGGAGTCAATCACACACCAATCCACATAGCGAAAAAAGTCACAGTGTCGTCTTTCACTATACCCAACACACACTCCATAGCTCGCTCAAAAATTAAAAGTCCCTATTGGGGACTTTTAAAAAACGGTTTAGACTTGCGGATATGCTGTGAATAAAGTATACTGTAGTGCAAATGTGTGTAGGCTTTCTAAGCTATAGGCAGACAAGAGCCTAGCCAAAAATACAAACACAGGAGCGCAGACTCAAATGTATGAAGACTTAATAAAATGGTTCTTCAATGAAAATGGGCCGGATCTCAAAGAGGCACCCCCTGCCGCAGCTTTTGAGCATTTTCAAATCAAACTGTTGGTTGACGGTGCCCCCTTGCAAGAAATAATAAATAATACCATACGCGAAAAAATCCCTGAGCGCGAAGCCGCTATACGCATAGAAAAAAAGGAAATCGATGCCGCAACAACTCCCGGTCAAATCATTAAATTTATGCGCCGTGGTACTGATATCATAAATCAACAAGCGCTAATTCAAAGGGCGCTGGAGTTTGAAGATGAAATCATTCCGGAAATCATCCAGATGCTTAAAACCAGTTTAAACGATTTGTTTATTGAGCTTGCTGCCAGGGCTTTGGCAACATGCAGTAAGGATATTTCAGAAGAATTAATCGAGATTTTTGACGAAGTTCGCGGTGCATACGCACAGTCAATGATTTTGGTTGCACTTGGATTTAAGGCATCAGAGAACCATATTCCTTGGCTCCTTAAAAAATTCAACGAACTCAAATCTGCCTATCCGAATGAAGATTTCTGCTTTGGTGCTTATTTTGCACTCTTGGAAATGGAATCAAGATTTTATGCTGAAAGCAAGAAATTCACCTCGGTAAGCACTGACTAATCCTCAAAGCATATTATCAGCATTTACTTTTGGAACAAAGTTTGGAGAGAGAGGGCACTATGGATGCAATCAACACATACATAGAAAATATCTTTGCCGCTTTTCCGCAGACAAGGGTCGTTCTTGCATTAAAGCGCGGGATGCACTCTGAAATGGAAGAAAAATACCAACTACTCATAGCAGAAGGTAAAAGTGAACACGAGGCCGTAGGATTTGTCATTTCCGACTTCGGCAGTATTGATGAGATTGCTGCCGAGCTTGGCTTTAGTCTTGGAGCATCTGATTCCAGTCATACAAAATCTACTGAAAGCAAGGATTCTATCCGGCTCTCAGAAGAAGACGCTTTTACTTATTTGGAACAATCACGAAAGGGCAGCACATGGATAGGCCTTGGCGTTTGGTTGATTTTGACTGGCATTGCATTGATTCTTGTAGTCAGCGGTCTGGGACGCGCAATCACCGGTGCAGGTAGCGAAACTGTAGATGCTGTTGCAATCGTGGTCATGTTGCTTGCCATTGCGGGTGCTGTGCCGATTTTCATTGTACATGGAATGCGACTGCGGCGCTTTGAACATTATGATGACCACGACATCCTGCTTGATGCTCAAACTGTGGCAAAAGCGGAAAGCATGGCCGCCAAATGCTATGCACAGTTTCCTATATATTTAAGCCTTGGCATTGCATTGATTCTGGTCTCTTTGGGCGTTTTTATCATCCTTGGCACAATGGGGTACAGGTCATTTCCGCTTGCACTCTTTTTATTCATGATTGGTTTTTCCGTATTCCTTTTCGTCAAATCCGGGATGACCAAATCGTCTTTTGATGTAATATTAGGAAAAGGCGACTATGCAAAAAAAGAAAAGACTACATTTTCCGAAAAGATTATGGGTACAATTTCTGTTATTTACTGGCCTTTGATTGTTGCAGCATATTTACTGTGGAGTTTTGTCGGTGATGCATGGACGACAAGTTGGATTATATGGCCGGTTGCTGGCGTTTTGTTCACGGCAATTGCAGGTGGGATATCTACCTGGCATTCATCCCGAAGAAAGTAGTGTCCAGCCGACAAATCCTACACAGTTTGCAGATGAAACGTATCCGCAGGCCAGATAGTTGCTAAAAACCAACTGTAAGTTACCTTGACATACGAAGAAATATATGGAACAATTATCTCTGTTTTATCATCTTCGTTTCAGCTCGTATTCATATCGCCTGGCTGGCATCAACTTTGGAGGATTTGTTATGAGAAAACTATGCGCCAGACTTATGGCTATTACTATCGTTTTAACTATTGTGACAATGGCCGGGTCTTATATCTTTGCCGCTCATGTACCCGGACAAAATCACTCGGACTACGAAAATCCCTCTGCGCCTCACAATAGCTCGACAAATGCCTCTCCGGATGCGCTTCCATTTGTAGATGTATACGCGCATGATTGGTTTTTCAATCCGGTTGTTTGGGCATATGAGCATGGAATAATGAATGGAATCAACGCAACCCATTTTGCTCCTTCTGGTGATATGACCCGAGCTATGCTTGTAACTGTTCTGTGGCGCTATGCTGGTATGCCTGATGCCGACGCCCCTTCTTTTGACGATGTGCCTGATGGCCTTTGGTTTAGCACCGCTGTAGCCTGGGCCGCTGAAAACGGAATAGTTCACGGTCTTAACGAGACTACTTTCGGGTTAAATGATCCCATTACCCGTGAGCAAATGTACACAATCCTTTTCCGCTACATGAATTTTGCCGGCCTTACCATCAATCTGGACGAAGAAATGACCATTCTGGAATTTGCAGATGAAGATGAGATCAGCAGTTGGGCCTTGGATGCACTTTATTTCATGTTTGATGCTGGGGTCATGTTCACTCATGCTACAACCGACAATTACGCCAGACCGCGTGAACACGCATTTCGCGGAGAAATCGCCGGTGCAATGTTCTTTTTCGATAAATATTCTGAACCCCTATCAATTATTTATGAGTGATGGTGAATAGTTTATGCGCGCTTATCTGATGGTAGATTTTGGCAGCACCTATACAAAAGTCACAGCGGTAGATCTGGAACGGGAAATTCTGCTTGGAAGAGCACAATCCCCGACGACAATAGAAACCGACATCAACATAGGCCTGAAACAGGCGCTGAAAGAATTACTTGACAAATGCAATCTGCGTCATGAAGACATCAGCGGCAAATATGCTTGCAGCAGTGCTGCAGGTGGGCTGAAAATGGCGGCAGTCGGCCTTGTCCCGAATTTGACGCTAAAGGCTGCGAAAATGGCCGCTTTGGGTGCCGGGGCAAAGGTGATGTGTTCGTATGGTTATGAAATCGACAGTGATATTGCAAAAGAAATAGAAAGTAAGCAATGCGATATTCTTATGCTTTGCGGCGGAACTGATGGCGGTAATAAAAATGTAATTTTGCACAATGCCGAAGTAATTGCCAATTCAAACATAAACTGCCCTATACTGGTCTGTGGCAATCGCAGTGCCGCTCGGAGGGTTAGAATTCTTCTGGAAGCCGGTGGAAAGAAAGTTTATTCTGCCGGAAATGTGCTGCCTGCAATCGATTGCGTTGATGTTGCTCCGGCACAAGACCTGATAAGGGAAATTTTTATCACCCATATCATTCATGCAAAGGGTCTTGACAAGGCCAAGGCTCTATTCCAAAAGGATATTATCCCAACGCCTATGGCAACACTTAACGCCGCTACCCTTCTTGCCGACGGCACCAGCCGTGAGCGAGGGCTGGGCAGCTTGATGGTTGTTGAAGTTGGCGGTGCCACAACGAACATTCATTCTGTTTCAAACAATAATCCTGTCTCAAATCTAACGATACTTCGCGGACTTCCCGAACCCAGAGTCTCCAGAACCGTTGAAGGCGATATGGGTATTCGCTACAATGCCCGGACTATTTTTGATTTCGAGGGCAGCGAAAAGCTTTCAGCAAGTGTGCTGGAGCTGGATAACTCCCTGTCCCCTGATCAGATAGACCCCGATTTTTATACAGAACGATTGGCTGAGAATGTGGAATATGTTCCGCAAAACGAAGCCGAGTTTATGATGGATCTGGCACTGGCCAAATCCTCTGTCAGCATCGCTGCCACACGTCACGCAGGCTATACCAAGACTGAATACACCGCCTCAGGCGAGGTGACTCTTCAGTATGGAAAAAATCTGCTTGATTGCCAAAATGTCTTGGGTACCGGCGGCATTTTCAAATATGGCAAACAGCCTGAAGCTGTTTTGGAAGCAGCACTTTTCAACTCGCAGTCACCTTGGAGCCTCAAGCCCAAAGCCCCTTCCGCCTTTATTGATGATGAATATATTCTATATGCTGTGGGACTTTTGGCACAAACGTTTCCAGACGAAGCTCTAAGAATTGCAAAAAAATATTTAAAAAAAGCACATCTGCGTTGATTCGCACAAAAAACAGTTGTAAGGAGTAGCAATATGAGGACTGCAGTAAAATCTGCAACAAAATGTGCCATCTGGATATCAGCAATACTGTTGGGATGTCTATTCTTATTGATGGTCATCGATCTTTTTTTGAGAAATGTTTTTCTGGTATTTATCCCTGGTGTTTTTGACTTCACCCAAATTCTGCTTTCATTGATTATTTTTATGGCATTAGCATATGCACATGAAAAAAAGCAAGTGGTTTTTGACGCGATTTACAATATCTTTCCGCAAACCCTAAAGTGGGTCTTTTCGCTGATAAGCTCTATTTTCGTCCTTGCCATTGGTATTATCATTGGCAGGAGCCTTGTACAGTTTGCCATAGTAAATCTTGATCAAGCTCAAACTCTAACACTTAGGATTCCACTCGCTCCTATCACATTGCTGGGCGCTGTTGGCATATTGCTGTTCTGTTTTTCCGTGGTCGGTGATTTGATTTTCATTATCAAAGATAGGGGGGTGCTTCGTTATGACTCCAATTGAAATAGGAATATTAGGAATCGTTGTTCTGGTCGTATTGCTTCTCATTCGTGTGCCGGTTGGCATATCGCTTATCATTGTTGCTGCAGGCGGAAGCATTTTGCTCACGCCAGGCGGGTTTAGTCCGGCGCTGACACAATTAGGCGGTCAAATTGCAGGTATAACACAAAATCAAAATTTAAGCGCCATCCCGTTGTTTGTGCTCATGGGTGTTTTCATCAACAAAACAAATCTGGGGCGTGCGTTATTTGAGGTTCTTAACTACATCTTCGGCAAAGCTAAGGGTGGTAGCGCTATGGCTACCATAGGCTCCGGCGCATTTTATGCTACGGTTTGCGACAGTTCTGTTTCGGATGTCTCTAGTTTCTTAGACCAACCCACTGAGACAGGTAAGCGCAAGTCCATTGGTGGCTTTTATGCTGGGCTAAACAAAACGAGCGCCTCTCTGAGTCTGCTTATTCTGCCCGGTTCGGCTTTCATCATGTACGCATTTTTATCGGCAGAGCCGTTTGGTGCGGTGCTTCTATCAGGAGTTGCACCGGCTATAATCATCACAATATTGTTGATGCTCAAAGCTGCGCTTTTCGTGATGCTTAAACCCGAATTTGCATCCGCACCAGTTCAGGGCAAAACACCGCTACCAACGGACGCTTTTAAGATTGTATGGGTCGTCCCAGTAATATTTATTCTCATTTTCGGCAGCATATTTTATGGGCTGATGACGCCTCCGGAAGCCGCTGCAATGGGCGCATTTCTTGTTTTGATTTTTCTATTGGCCACGCGCTCACTGAGTCTAAAAATCATCACCGAATCACTAATCAAAACTGCGGTAGTTTCAGGAAAGCTGTTTATACTTCTTATCGGCGGCAGCTTGTTCGGATTTTTCCTCAGAAGAAGCTTGATTGAGTTGTCACTGGTTAACTACTTCTTGTCACTTGATTTAGCACCTATTGTTATCATCATACTTTTCCTGATTGTTTATACTTTACTGGGCCTGATTTTGGATAAGTTGGCAATTCTTGTCATTATGACACCGATTACTTATCCCATCATCACTGCTATGGGCATGGATGGAATATGGTTCGGTGTTATGACCATGCTTATGCTTATGTCCGCTCAGATTGTCAACAAAGTTGGCAATGCCAACTTGCTCCCTATTTCATCAGAAGCTCCATCCGGGAACGCAACTGTAATCAGATTGCCATTTTTGCTGGTTATATTCGTATTTATTGTATTTGCAACATATTTTCCGGTTATTGCCACATTATTTCCGCGACTGATGTATGGATGGTAGACTAGGGTGATGGTGGAAGTCTAAACAAATATAAAATCGATACTTTTCACCTGGGGGTGTTTAAACGTGGTTTTAGATGATACATTGCGGGAGATTTATTCTCGGCAGATACTGATGAAAGAAATAGGCGTAGAAGGGCAACAGAAGCTAGCTGATGCCTCTGTGTTGGTCATAGGCTGCGGTGGGCTTGGCGCACCGACACTCAGTTATCTGGCCGCCATGGGCATAGGCCATTTGGGTTTTTGTGACTGTGATGTTGTTTCTCTCTCAAACATGAATCGGCAGTTGCTATTTTCCATGGATAATATGGATCAACCGAAAGCATCCCTTGCTGAAAAGCGGCTACTCGGGCTAAATCCAAAGCTTAAAACTTCTGTATATGATTGTGTCTTTGATGAACAGCTCGCGTCGCAATTGGTTCCACAATATGATATCGCTGTTGATTGTCTGGATAATTTTGACACCCGATTTATCCTCAATGATGCATGTGTCAATGCAAATAAGCCCTTTGTTCATGCGGGCATTGGTGAGTTCTATGGCCAGCTTATGACTATAACTCCGGGATTTGGCCCATGTTTGCGCTGTTTGTTCCCAAACAAGAAAAAAGAAGAAGGACCAAAAAAGCCCTTTGGTGTTGTTGGCTCGACCCCCGGTGTTTTGGGTTCAATGCAAGCATTAGAGGTTTTGAAGTTTCTGTTGGGTTTGCCTGTCGCCAATGATGGGTTGGTTGTTTATGATGGCTTAAACCTAAGTATTGAGAAAATCGGAATCGAGCCAGCAGCGCATTGTATTTGCAGAACATTGTGCGATGGCCGCAGATGATGTGTACAGATTAGCGCTTGCCTCTGAATGTTTTGCTAAGAAAATCAGTGATTTTCATTCTGCGCCGTAATCTCGCACAAAATTCGTCATTACGTGTAATTTTTTCCAAATTTAAAACCTCATCAAAACCCGATTGCTCAGGTTTTGATGAGGTGCGTTGTGCTCGTATAGACATGAGTACACACTTTAGAATTAGTAGTTTACTGCACGCAATTCAAAATACGCTTGCCCATGTCCGCATGTGGGACACATATTCGGTGCCTTTTCAAAATCGACAATATGTCCGCACTCACGGCAAATCCAAACCACTTTTTCTTTTTTCGCAAACACAGCGCTTTCTTCAACATTTTTCAGCAGCGTCAGATAGCGTTCTTCATGCTCTTTTTCTATATTGCCAACCATTTCAAAGAGCTTCGCAATCCTGTCAAATCCTTCTTCTTTCGCTTCTGTAGCCATGCGCTTGTACATTTCAGTCCACTCATCGTTTTCACCTGCGGCGGCGGCCTTTAGGTTCTCGGAAGTAGTTGGAATCTCGTCATTATGCAGGAGTTTAAACCACATTCTTGCATGGGACATTTCATTGTGTGCAGTTTCTTCAAATATGGCTGCAATTTGCTCATATCCCTCTGCTCTTGCCTTACACGCAAAGTAGCTGTACTTATTGCGTGCCTGACTTTCTCCCGCAAACGCTTCCATCAAATTCTTTTCTGTTTTTGTTCCTTTTAACTGTGCCATTTTTTCTGTTTCCTTTCTTTAAACATCTAAATAATTATATATTTGCTGCTATTATGCATTTACGCAGTTTTGCACTTTGAACACACACCATGAAATGATAGGTTGTGGCTTGTGATATCAAATCCGTCTATATGTGAAAGCCGGTCGCAAATGTCGGAAAAGTCAGCTTCCACATCAAAGATCTGCTTACACGATCCACAAATCAAATGATAATGTTCATGAAGGTTGTGGTCATAGTGTGTAGAGCGGCAGAGATTGCTTATGTCTAAAAGCGCTCCATCCTGAGCCATCTGGCTCAGATTTCTATATACCGTAGCTTTGCTTATAGTGGGGTGCTGTTCGATCACATATTCATACACTTGCTCGGCCGTTGCATGGATATTGAGTGCCTTGACTGCGTTAAATATGAGCTGCCGCTGGAGTGTGTTTCTCTTTGTGTTCATCTTTCTATGCAAAAACCTTTCTGATAATTGCCCCTAATTGATAATCGTTATTATAAACTGTGTTCTTTTATTTGTCAACAAGAAAATACAGATACCATAGAAATATTCTTCTATCGCATCTGTTTTATTGACAGGTAATACACAATATGGCACATATATGAGTTATGCTAAAAGCGCCGATGAAATACGAGATGTGATATTGGGAAATAAGTAGCATAAGCTGACGGGCATTCGGCTCCCGGAGCCTCCTACCCCCCACCAAAAATGTGAATCATTTCCACATTATCTCCGGAGGCAATCGCTGTATCCGGCCAGCGCTCTTCCTCGATAACTACACCATTTACCTTCACTATAATATGGCTGAACTCATAGTTGTTTTCGGCCATCAGGCTGGTTACAGTCGCCCCTTCCCGGTATGGGTAGGGGCGATTGTTGAGTTGTATGCTCTGATTATTCATACTTGGCGTATTGCGAATCAGAAGGCCAATAACCTTCGTCTTTCAGATATGGACGAACCACTGCCACAAGCTCCGGCAAATCCATACCTATTTCTATCAGCTTTTCGAGCTTAGGAATACCATTGGGCGTCCAACCCCGGCGCTTATAAACAGCATCTACGAGTTGCCTGAATTGATCCCAGCGATAATCCATGGTTATCTTAACTTTCTCTTCTGTACTCTTGCCTGCTGGGTCAATACCTATTGCATCTTTCATCAGCTTATCATAGCGCTCTTCTCGCGAAAGATACTCACTCTCAGTGATTGGACCAAGGGAGCGTCCGGGCGGCATATCATGCTTACGTTGACCACTGCCCATGCGCAATATGAATATGCGCTGGAAAGTATAGACTCTCTCACTTTGCTCTACCATCGACGCTTCGTTATGCTTAAAGCCCGTTACACCCTCATAGATATCAAAGTAGTTTTGAACATGTTCCGGAATCTTTGCAGGCTCTTTTTCATGCTTATTATTCACCGGAGTTACATCATTCCAAGGGAGCTTGCATAATCCCAGCAAACCAAACCATGTGCGAAACATCGGGAAATAGTGCAGCGCCTCAGCCTTATCTTCAAACGTTGGTATCTGATTATTGACCATGTCCATAAAGATGAGCCATGCCTCGTCATGCTGCGGGCCTTTGTTACACAGTGCATAACCGCCCTGCTGTGCAAGAGACTCTTTCATTAAATACTCGGAATATTCAAGCCCCTTGTTTTCCATGCCAAAATCTTCCATTTCAGCAACCTGCTCCTGAGTCATCTTGATCCAGGGTCTGCCATTGGTATATGCGCAGTCGGGGTCGTCGCTGTAATAGGGCTTTCCTGCAGGCCAAGTTGTAATTTCAGTGCGGCTGATTGTAGGAATCCCTGCTATTTTTTCCCAGCGAGCCGGCGTTGCTATAAAGGCTGAATCATTATTCGCACCGCCATTTTCAAGCATTGTGCCTTTGATTTCGCCCAGGACTTTTTCATCGTCATAACCTTCACTCTTCAGATACGCACAGTCAGCGAGGTTTTTGTTAAAATGCGCCGTGGGAATCGGCTTGTCAATCGTCGGCTCTTCGATGCTCTTCCAACTACGCCCTGAGAGCATACTTTCAAATTCAGGTGTGGGCTTTCCAAAACGCTCGGCAAATATCCGCTTCTGCTGACGCACACCCTTGCCTACGATTACGCCAAATCCGTCTCCCGCAACCATCTGATGCATTAGTTCATTGAGCGCAAACCCGTTACCCCAGCGCATATCCAGACCTTCTGTATCATCAAGATTAATAAGCCCTCGCTGATAACATTCCTGTGCAAACGCTGTCATTGTGCCGTGAGATATCGTATCTATGCCATATGTGTCACAATAGAAATTTGCTTCCAAAATCCAATGTGGGTCAAAGCAGCCTACATTGGAGCCCAGCCCTCCGGCATTTTCATATTCTGGGCCATCAACACAAACTTTGCTGCCCTTATATGCCCCTGTCCTCAGCTCGAAATTATCTGCAGCTTTAGCACAGCTCATGGAACAACCAAACCAACACCCATCAGGAACATTCTGTGTGACATATTTTTCTATAAAAACCTTGGATGCGATTTTTGGCGTTTCGGGATGGGCACCGTAACGATAATTATGCGTTGGCAGCAGGTCGTATCTATCCATAACTTCTATGATATTTGCTGTGCCGATTTTGCGCATGTTGTTTTGCTTTGTGTCTAGCGTTGCCATTTCTGTGTGCAGCCGCACACCTGCCGCATTAATAAGCCCTTTTTTTGCTGGGTTATTAAGATCGCCATTGAGACCCCTAAAACGCACGACAACAGCTTTTATATTCTTGTGGCGAAATACTGTGCCTATCCCACCGCGCCCGGCCTGCTTGATGCGGGCGCAATTGCGGCGTTTGTCCCAAAACGAAAAATTCAGGCAACCCAAATACGAATGCTCGGCTGCACGTCCGCTGGCTATGACAGAAATGTTCTCTTTGTCCGCATCATTTTCAGCGAACATTTCATGCAATTGCTCACAGAGTATGTGGCTATCTATCGCAACTTCCGGCGCCGTTTCTACAGTCACTGTGTGGGCATTGCCGTCAATATATATAATCACTTCTTCGTCAGCAATGCCTTGTAGTTCAAGTGCATCGAAGCCTGCAAACTTGAAAAATGGGCCAAAATACCCGCCGACGTTGCTGTCAAACGGCAGATTCGTTACAGGGGAAATAGAGCAAACAAGCGACTTGCCTGTTCCCGGATACTGGGTTATTCCACATAATGGGCCTGGCGAAATAACTACATTGTTTTCAGGTGCATTCCATTTGGTGTCGTCTTTTACTGCTTTCCAAAGGTGGTATAGGTCAAATCCCTTACCTCCTACGAATTTTTCTTTCATGGTTTCTGTGACGGCTTTCTCACCGATTACAACATTGCGCTCACCGACGATTTTATTTTGCAGCGGATCTTGATTTGCTGTATCGAAATCTCCACCGACACTGATATAGAGACTGCGATTATTGTATCCACGGTCTATTTTTGTTGGTTTATAGGCGTAAGTCGCAAGTGTTTTGTGTTTTTGTTTCATGGCCATTATTTCATCACGGCTTGCGATGTGATGGCGGTAGTCGTTTGCAACACGCTCTGTAAATTTCATTTTATTGTCCACCTCCTACGATTTCCAGCGCGCCGCTGGGGCATTGATTAACGCAAATTCCGCAGGCAACACATTTAAACGGCGTAGGTAATTCATCATGGTAGAACATATATCCTCTCAGGCACTCGGCGACACAGATGAGACAGCCCGTACAGCTTTTTTGATCCAAGCGCACCACGCCGATATCATCTGTCTCAAGCGACATCATTGAGCACATCGCTCTGCAAACTCCGCACTGGTCGCACACTGCTATTTTATGACCGCCTTTGCCGTCTTCATGAATTCTAATTGCGCTTTTCTCTTTTTCTGCATCATCGTTCCACGCTAAAGCGCACATTTCTTCACATGCCCCGCAGCCAGTACATTTTTCAGGATATGTCTTCAACTTTTTCATATCAGTGACCCCCTCTGTTCCATACGGTATTTTGGGGATATTCTATCATATATACAGCTATTACTTCAATACTAACAAACAAATAACTTGCTCTGCTTGACGGAAGTCAAATCCCTGGTAGTTTATAAAACCAGCCAATACCGTATGCATGGTATTGGCTGGTTTCTTTAAATCTCTGCTATTTCGTATTTTTAATTGTGACCCGCATCAGTCAAGACGCAGTTCCCGCTCCGCTGCTTTGCGTGTTTTCCAAACATGCAGACCCAGGGAAAGGCCTATAACGCCATAAGTCATGAAGTTTCGCGTCGCCTCAGCAACAAGCTCATTACCGAAGATAAGTCGTCCTACTCCTGGCGAAACAACAAACATTGCGTGGAACAGTAAAAGTCCCAGCACCGCGTTTTTAACACCCGCTTTAGCGGCAGTCGCACCACCTACAAGCAAAGCCGCAACTGAAAACATACCTATTTGCCTGTGCGCAGTATATGTGCTGACCGTGCCCATGTTTTGAAGGAATATAATCATACCCCATGCACCCAACACAGTTGAAATCATTGTCGCAATGATTCTCGTGCGGTCAACATTGATTCCGGATGCATTAGCAATTTGCTGGTTTTGGCCTACACTCCGACAATCCTGGCCCAGTTTAGTTTTGGTAAAGTACATCGTAAACAAGCAAAATGCCAGTATCACAAGCCCTGTCACAACAGGAATCATCCGCATTCCAGCAAATGGCGAAACCGGGAGCTGGAATCCGGAGCCAATAGCTGGGAACCAAAATATCATGCCATTGGGCATCAAAAAGCCATGCAGAGCCAATAGCGCAACAAACCCCCAAAAACCGCATTTGAGACCAAACACCAGCTTCGATGATTTTTTTATGGCTTTGTTCTTTCCTGCCATTATCCGACGTATGACCAGAAACGCAACCACACCTATAGCCATTATAAATAACGCTAAAGTAAAGTCCATCTGCCATAAAAAGTCCATCGAATTGGATAATCCCGGCACATGGTCTGGATTTCTCATGGCCACCGGATGCGTTGGGTGCGCACCCATATCAAACGCCGCACGTATGCCTACGCCGGGAACGGCCTCCCCATCTAATGTGCGTGGAATAATCATAGGATGACCTGCGGCTACGGGTATAATGCCCCCAATCACAAACAATACAAATATCAGGAATAACCCTTCTGCAAAAAAACCGACAATGATTCCTGCAATCATTTCTTGCCCGCGTGTCTTGTTATAAAGCTTACCTGTAAGCCATCCGAACAAGAGTGCAATAGGAAGCGCTATCAAAAAGCATAGCATCAGCCCTCCCATGCCGCCGATACCAAAATATCGCACCGGGATTATTGCAAGTACCGCAGCAAGCGCTCCGACTACTATTCCGAAGTTTAGACCAAGACCTGCCATAACCGGGATAATCAGCGCCAGCACTAAAAGCCCATTGCGGAAAAATCGCGATAAAACTTCATCCAGCAACCCACTGACAGATATCCCGGGCGATGAAAAATATCCCGCCACTACAAATATCACAAAGACTATTGTAACAACATTATTTGTTAGGAAAGCACGAGCTTTTGACGCAAAATCATTTCTGCTATCTATCATAGTTACTTTCCGCCTCCCGTTATTTTAGTTAACGCATAGAGAATAATCGCATTTTGGATAACCATTCTCGCCGCATCTGTCATGTCTGCACCTGCCAACAATTGCGAAAATACAGGTGGAACTGTTGTCAGCAAGCCCTGGAACAAAACCACACCGATTATAACGTGGATGACTTTAGCCCTCTGAGCCGTCGCACCGCCCACGAGCACTGCGGCGACCGCCGGAAATGCCATCCAAAGAGGAAAGTCATATAACTGAACAAATCCGAAACTTTGAGCATATACAACCACACCTACAGAGGCCAAACTTGTTGAAATAACGTTAGCAATAATTCTGCTTCTATCTACATTGAGCCCCGCAGCTCTGGCAAACATAGGATTAGCGCCAACCGCAGAAATGGCTATGCCTGTCTTAGATCGGAAAAACAGCCAAATAAGGGTACAAAACGCAAGGAACACCAATATAGTTCCTGTAGGTATTGTAAGCCTGCCTAACTCAATCTTCAGAAAATCATCTAAAACCTGACTTGCGGCCACGGCATCAAGTGCAATGGTGTTGCGCAAGCCTTCTCCAAGAAACCAACCCAGAAATGGGTTGTCAAAAGGCACCGTCAGCCATACGATAAAGAACACCGTTGTAACTGCAAACCCTGTGTATGTCGCAATGGCCATTTCAGAGCCTTTGACAGCGTTCATAAGCACACCGTACAGATAACCCATGATGATTCCCATAACAAGAGCTATACCTGCCGCCACAAGCAGCAAATATACGCCGGCAAACCCGAACTGAATAGCTGCAACCATTGCAAACATACCGCCACAAAGGCCTATAGGAAGTGCAAAGTTAGGGCCAGTGCCGGATTGGATGGATGGAACCATAGCAAGCGTAAGCATTCCCCATATCGCTGCGCGTTGAAGAGAGTCTGAAATAAGCCATATCCATGGCATATCAATGATTGCCGCCACAATCAAAACGATGACCCAAAATCCACCGATGATAAAAGGAGCTGGGGGTAAACCCTTTATAAACTCTTTAATGTCAAATCCGCTTTTTGCAGTCTCTTCCATTATTGCGCCACCTCCCTTTCAGAAACGTTTTCAGAGTCTATCGTTGATGTGCAAATACCGGACATCATCAGACCAAACTCAACGGGTGACGCGTTTGGCGGTAGTGTCCCGATAACTTTTCCCTCACATATTATTGCAACGGAATCACAGATGCTGCATAGCTCAGCAAGCTCGGATGATGTCATAATTATGGTCATACCATGGTCGTTTGCCAGGCTACGCAAGAGGTCAAGAATCAGTTTCTTTGCCCCAATATCGACGCCTCTGGTCGGCTCAGATACAAACAGCAGCTTTGGCTTTTGTGTCAATGCCCTCGCAACGCATACTTTTTGTTGATTGCCGCCGCTTAGTCTACCGGTATTCTGTTTTTCGGATGTGCAGCGTATATCCAAGTCTTTTATCATCTTCAAAGCGTTCTCTCTAATCGCTTTGCCGTCTCGCAATCCTAAGCCGTTAATGAAGTTGCCGTGTATGCTCATATCTGTAAATGCAATATTGTCATCGATTGGCTCATCGAGTAAAAGACCTACGCCTTTTCTGTCCTCACTGACGAAACCTACCGCAGCTTTCAGAACTTGTTTTGTTCTGTTCAGCGGCAGAGGCTTACCTTCAAAAAGGACTTCGCCTTTGGCTGGATACATACCCATAACACCATTAGCGATGCCCAACTTTCCTTGCCCTGCCAGACCACCGATACCAAGAATTTCGCCCTTGCGGACTTTAAGATCGACACCCCTGACTCGCTCTGACGGCATGGCAACATGCAAATCTTTAATTTCAAAGATAACCTCGTCGCTGATTTCACGAACGATGTTATCTTCCTTGTCAATGCTTACTTTTCTGCCAATCATAAGCTCTGCTATTTCTAAAACATCTGTATCTTTGACATCTTTAGTAACGACAAGCTCACCATCACGCAATACAGTGACCCTATCACAAACTTTTATGATTTCATCAAGGCGATGACTAATGAACACAATTGCGATGCCTTCTGCCGCGAGCCTACGCATCGCTGCAAGAAGGCTCTCTGCTTCAGATTCCGCCAAAACCGCAGTTGGTTCGTCCAAAACCAGTATTCTTGTATTCGTCTTATCTATTTCTCTGGCAATCTCAACAAATTGCATATACCCGATGGGTAGTCCTGCAACAAGCGCAAACTCATCAATATTCATTTCAAGCCGGTCTAGCGCAACTCTGGCATCACTGTTCATTGTTTTAAAGTCCAGGGTTTTCATCCTGTCTCCAAAAATGCGGCTCGTGGCGCTATTGAGCGCGTTTTCCTTTGGAATTTCTCGGTTGATTTTGATGTTTTCAGCTATTGAAAAAGCAGGTATGAGCATAAACTCTTGATGCACCATGCCGATACCCATTTCCATAGCATCGTGTGGCGACATGATTTTGGTTGGCTCACCATCTATGCACACATCTCCCTCAAATCCACCTGTTGAGTGGATTACGGGCATTCCGAACAGGATATTCATAAGTGTAGATTTTCCCGCACCATTTTCACCGATGAGGGCATGGATTTCTCCCGCTTTAATCTCGATATTTATGTCACGGAGTACTTGGTTGCTTGCGTAATTTTTGGATACTCCTCTAAATTCGAGAAGGTTCTGCGCCATATCAGCATCTCCCCTTAATATAAGTTTTTAACTTATTGCAGCAAACTGCCGCAAAACGGCGTGTCCGTTTTGCGGCAATTGACCGTCAATTATTCGCTTTAAGTTATTTCTGTGATATGTAAATCACATTTTGCTATTGCTCAATTGATTTTAGTAGGTGATAGAGTCTACTATGCCGAGGAGGAAGTGATTAAATGTGCGACCATCTATAGTCAGTGGCTCTAGCGCAATATCAACGCCAGGTATGCCCAATTCCGCTGCATAATCAGCAACAATACGTCTCAGGACATCAACGTCAATCACACCATGTTCTTGAGGAACAGTGCCATTAATCCACTCTACTGCATAGTAGAAGCCCATTTTTGTCATAGCCATTGAGTTTGGCAGTGCCCAACCAGCAATCCTGCCGGTCATGCCCGCTTCTGCAACAGCTGCTCTTGTCAAAGCAATAAGCTCATTGAGGTCTACCATTTGCATGATTTCTTCGCCGTCATCATCAAATTCACCGGTAGGAACGAATGCTTCAAGACCCATTGCTGTCGGATATCCGTGATACGGTGATGGGCAGCAAGGCTCAATAAACATAGCGCCTGTCGCCATAACCTGAGCTATAAGCGGCACCATCATACCACAGTTTGTTGCAAAGAACGCAGTGTTCGGACCAAGTGCTTCAACTTGTCTCGGTATATCTTGGTTTATGTGAAGCTGAGTCGCAGCAACACCACCGTCTCCCATTGGGTCGGGAGCTACGAGTTCTACAAAGTTGATGCCTTCTCTCTCGGCAGCAGCGCGCATGTTGTCACGACGCATAGCGAGAAGCGGCACACCCATATGTCTTGGGAAAGAAATGTGTGCGATAGTTTCAGCGCCCATAGCTGCAGCTTGTACAACAATGGTATCACCGCGCATTGGGTTGTTTTGGTCAAGAAGCAGGTTTGCTCTCATGGCAACTTCTGCGGGGTCTTCTGCTGCTGATGCATATGCTATAAATATATCATCGCGTGTTGCAAGTAGCGCATCCACTGCTGCATTGGTATTGATAACTGCTTGGTTGATGATAACTGCGCGTATTTCAGGATCTGCTGCGAGTTCCTGAAGAATGGAAATCATCATTTCGCCTTCCTGTGCAAACAGCATAGGCCAGACTCTGTGAATGACTTTGTCTTCGCCATATCTGAGCACAAGAGCTTCCGCACTGCGGAATTCTTCTTCGTTCTGGCTCACTTCATTTGTGATTATTGCTATTCTGCCTGGGAAAGGTTCTGTGGTTGCTGGGGCTTCCGGTTCGCCTGGTGCGGGAGCCGGTGCAGGCTCGCCCGGAGCCGGTGCGGGTGCAGGTTCGCCCGGTGCTGCTGGTGTTTCTGGTGCAGGTGCTGGCTGACCTGGAGTCGCCGGAGCTGCTGGTGCTTCTGTTACACATGCTGCCGCAATTGGTACGATCATGCATAGTGCAAGGATACAACATAAAATCTTTTTCTTCATTTTACTTTTTTCACTCCATTTCTTTATTCTCTTCAACATCTTAAAGCGCAATCTAATATACGCCTACAGTATTCTACACACTTCTCACTATCGGGTCAAGATATATTTTCCGTTTTGCGTTGAATTATGATATTTATTCGTTGTTTTATACTATTGCCGCACACTAATTTCGACTTCATAAGCGGAA
>WQUY01000014.1 GCA_009781855.1 Oscillospiraceae bacterium
GGGGCGAGATAAAAGAGCACCACCCCGCCACTTCGTGGCACCCCTCCAAGGAGGGGAATCTTCACAGGAAGCTTAGAGCATCCCTGAAAATCATTAGTAACACCCCAGCACTCCAGAGCGCAGACCGTCAAGGGGCTGACTAATGATTTTGTTTGCTATTTTAACGGAAATGCCTTAATATATTGCTGATGCTAGGGCAATTTTAAAAAGCACTCGAATATCAAGCTAAATTGCCTAGATACAGTAATTGTAAAAAAGGAAATGAGCATGAAAATAGGAATTATAGGCACAGGAATTATCGCATCGGCGGTTGTAACAGGACTTTGCAAGGCGAAAGCTGGTCATGATTTTTTTCTTTCCCCTAGGAACGCAACCAAAGCAGCCGCGCTCGCTGATGAATTTGCAAATGTAAATGTCTGTACATCCAATCAGCAAGTGGTTGACAATGCGGATTGGATATTCATATGTCTGCATCAAAAAGATTTTGGCGTGCTCAGCGAGCTTAAATACAGAGCCGAGCAGAGCATTATCAATATGTCGGCAGAAATGAGACTGCCCAAACTCAAAGCAATTGTAGGCGAAACAGCAAATTTGGCTCATGTCATACCGCTGCCCTTTATTGCCTCCGGATTTGGGCCATTACTGGTGTATCCGAAAAACAAAATTGTTGGAAAATTATTTGAGCCTGTGAGCGATGTATATTATACGGACAAACAAGAAGATGTGCATACGCTGCAAATCGTCACCGGCATGATGAGCGGTTACTATATGCTACTCAACGAGGTAGTCAATTTCTCAGACGAGAGAGGAATCCCTCACGATACCTCTGTTGGTTTTGTTTGCTCACTTTTCGGATCACTATGCAAAAGAGCCTCAGAGACTGAAAATTGTGACCTCATCGAATTAGCGCATGAAATGACTCCGGGTGGGTACAATGAACAAGCCATGAATGAGCTCATGGACAATGGGGCTATACATGCATGGCGTACATCGTTGAACAGATTGCTTATTCGGCTTGAAAGCAGCGGGAGCAAGGATTAATCGTATAGGAATATAGGCTTTGATTGGTCTGCTATTATTTAGCTCAAAATCGCAAATACACGCCCCGGTCGTTTGACCGGGGCGTAATAATTGGGGATATTATCTTGTTTTAGTATGCGCCGTATTTGTGTACGGTTTCAAACATGGCCATAACATTTTCTTTTGGCGCTCTGTCGATTGGTATTGAGCAGTCCATCATGAAGCCGCCGCCTGGTGCACAAATGTCAAGCAGCTTTTTGGTTTCATCAGCAATTTTGTCAGGAGTGCTGTACATGAGGGTTGCTGTAGGAAGGTTGCCATTGATGCAAGCTACTTTACCAACAGTTTCCTTAGCTCTCTTCATATCAACCTTTTCGAACATGTAAACAACTTTGCCCTTCGGTACATCACAAAGCTGCTCAAGTCTTGTGTTGTAGTTACCTTCTGTGAAGACATATGGTGTAATGCCGTTGTCGATACATGCCATAATCAGGGCTTTGAGTCCAGGCCAGTAGAACTTCGCATAGTCATCTGGGCTCATGAATTCGTCAACACCCATATGCAACGGAATAAGGAAGAATTCTTTCTTCATAGCTATAGCTGCTCCGAGCGCATTTCTGAGCATGAGACCTTGCATCGTGTTTACAGCTCTCATAAGCTGCTCAGGTCTTTCATGGATATCCATGATTGTATTAATCATGCCGCGGAATGTATCGGCAAGCATGTCAAATGGGCAGGTTGTTCCAACTTGTGGGCCTAGAACAAATCCTTCTTCTTCAATTACATGCGCAACTTCACCGCCGCCCATGAGCCATTCGAGAGAGTATTGTCCACTCTGTGCCAGTGTTTGGAACGCTTGCTGAACTTCGGGATCTGCAAATGGTACGGTGGATACATACAGGCCAAACTCGATTGGATTTTGAACATTAACTTTTGTAAGGCCCTGAAGTTTGTTGTTTCTGCGTGGGAGCCACTTTGTCAGGATGAAGTGCGTTGGATCAAAGACAAACTCATCATACTCATCTGCTGAGAGATACTCACCATCGAGAATCTGGAAGCTCTCGTTGAGCCCGATGTTGTCTTCATAACCCGGGAATTTGATAAAGTTTGAGCCTAATGCTCTGGCCGCACGTGCAGGGTATACTGCCGGAGGCCAAATAATATCAGGGTCAAACTCTTTCATAAATTGCTTATATCCAGGTATGGAGTTTTTAACATCCGTAAGGGTTGCATAGGTAGGGATGCCGTATGCTGTGCTTGTGAAAAAGCCAGTCTTAGGTGCCAAAGGAACACGATCCGGTTGTTTCAGCGCGATTACGTCATCAACGCGTTTTCTTCTGCCTTGAAATTTTTCTTGATTTGTCATATAAGAGTTTCCTCACTTTCATTTTATCTGTTTCGCAGGTAAGTGTACAATATATTATCATTAAAGTTATTGCGTGTCAAAGGAGAAAAAGTGTGTTTTGATTTTTTGGTAATTACTTTGTGCAGAATTACAACTGTTTTTGGTTATAAATTGGTGCACACTTGTTCTTTATAGCTTTTTTTTAAGTTCATAAAGCAGGTTGAGCGCTTCCAGTGGGGTAAGGGTGTTGAGGTCAGTCGCGTTTATTGCCGCAGCAATCTCGCTCCCTCCCATATCAAGCATAGATAGCTGCCCCGAATCCTGGGAGGGTGACGAACGTTCACGCACTGGAGCATCCATATCTTCAAGCGCTTTGAGCACAGTTTTTGCGCGTTTTATAATGCTATCGGGGACTCCTGCCAGACCTGCGACTTCAATTCCAAAACTATCATCGGCGCCTCCGGAAACGATTTTGCGAAGGAAAATAATATCGTCACCGCGCTTTTTAGCGGCAATATTAAAATTTTTGACACCACTGATATCGTCTTCAAGCACAGTCAGTTCGTGATAATGTGTTGCAAACATCGTTTTTGCACCGAGTTTACGTTTGTCAGTACAGTGCTCCAAAACTGCACGAGCGACAGACATTCCGTCATAGGTAGATGTGCCGCGCCCTATTTCGTCAAGTATCAACAAACTATTGCGCGTAGCATTTTTCAAAATATCTGCCATTTCGGTCATTTCGACCATGAATGTTGACTTTCCACCGGCCAAATCATCTGAGGCACCTATTCGTGTGAAAACGCGGTCTACAACGCCGATTCGCGCTGACTTTGCCGGTACAAATGAGCCCATTTGAGCCATAAGGACAATAAGCGCAGTTTGGCGCATATACGTTGATTTACCTGCCATATTCGGGCCTGTAATTATTGCCGTTCGTGATAAGTCGCTGTCGAGATATGTATCGTTAGGAACAAACATAGATCCTTGCTGCATGATTTCGACAGTCGGATGTCTTCCATCTCTTATGTCGATGATTCCGGATAAATCGATTTCAGGCATACAGTAGTTATTTGCCGCAGCGGTGTCTGCCAGGGAACAAAGAACGTCAAGCTCTGCGATAAGTTTTGCAGCAGCTTGCACCCGTTCCACCTGTCCGGCAATAATCAACCGCAACTGCTCAAATAATTTGTATTCGAGCGCAACTAATTTGTCTTTGGCTGTCAGCAGCTCAGTTTCAAGCTCCTTTAGCTCTTGTGTGATAAATCGCTCACAGTTAGCGAGTGTCTGTTTTCTCACGTAATCGCCGGGAACATCTTCGGAAGAAGAGCGCGGAATTTCAATGTAGTATCCAAATACTTTATTATAGCCGATTTTGAGTTTTTTTCCTGTGCGTGCCCGCTCTCTTGTTTCAACATCAGTCAAGGCCGCCGCGCTGTTTTTAAGAAGCGTTCTGAGTCGGTCTACTTCCGAATCAACGCCGTCTTTAATGAATTCTCCTTCGCGAACTGAAAAGGGCGGGCTGTCCTGAATGTTCGTATCAATAGATTCAGCAATATCTGTAAGCATATCCATAGCCGCCATCTCGCATAGGGCTTTGCTTTTCATGTCACGAACCTGTGTAATCAGTGTCGGCAATTGGTTTATTGATGATGACAACGCTTTCAAGTCACGGCATCCGGCATTGCCGAATACAACTTTACCAATCAGCCGCTCAATGTCACTGATTCCCTTAAGTGTGTGTATCAGCTCAGCTCTGGGTACTGTTTCAAGAAACAACTCATGGACGGCGCTTTGTCGTTTTTTTATAGTTGTTGTTTTTAGTAGCGGTCTGAGCACCCATGACCTGATTAAGCGTCGGCCCATCGGGGTTTTTGTTTTGTCTAAAACCCAAAGCAAACTGCCTTTTTTCTCGCCGGATCGCATTGAGCCAACCAGCTCCAGACTGCGCATGGTATTTATGTCTAGTTCCATAAACGCGTCACCGGAGTTGCGTCTTAGAGTTTGAAGATGCGGTATATCCGCTTTTTGTGTCTCAAATATATATGACAAAAGAGCGCCTGCAGCAAAAATTGCCGCAGAGCTAAGCTCTTGTACGCAGGAATCTTGCCCAAAGCGCTCAAAAAGGAGTTTTGAATTTTCCTCGTTGAATCTGTCGGTGTCTGTTTGCACCAAGCAGTCAAGTCCGTTTTTTAAGTATATTTTTAATTGCTCAACACCTTCTGAATCTCCGCCCAGAATGGTTTCTGAGGGCAAAAAAGCATTGAGTTCATTTTCGATATGTCGGAGGTCATTATTCGGAAACTCAGAAACAGATATTTCCCCTGTCGATAAATCAGAAAAGCATATAGCTGATGCTACACCAATGTAGATTGCACATAAATAATTCGGTTTGCTTTCATCAAGCATGGACGACTCCATCAAGGTACCGGGTGTAATGACACGGACAACATCTCTTGCAACAAGCCCTTTTGCTGTCGAAGGATCCTCCATTTGCTCACATATAGACACCTTATAACCCTTCGCAATGAGCTTTGCAATATACGCCTCGGCCGAATGATAAGGAACGCCGCACATAGGTATGCGTCCGTCCGGATCTTCTGTAGATTTATCGCGTGTGGTTAAAACAAGGTCAAGCTCCTTTGAGGCTGTCCTTGCATCATCGCCAAACATCTCATAAAAATCACCAAGCCGAAAAAAAAGAAGGCTGTCTTTACAACGATCTTTTATGTCGAGATATTGCTGCATCATAGGTGTCACGTCGTCCTCACAAACTCCTCTCCACTTCGCCCATCTACAGTGGGCATACGTTCCGCTTGGTGGTTGCTCGTCCTCTTCAAACTAGATCTATTGCATTGGGCTTTCACTGGGGTAAATGGCCTTTTTAATTGTATTCTGCCATCGCTTGTTCTATGCCTTTTGTTATGATGACCTCAAGTGCTGAAACAGCACAGGATGCTGCGGTTTCGGCCAATTTTCTATCTGCACCGGAAAGCTTAGCAAGCACCCAATCTGCCATGTCATAATCTTCATGCGGCGGTGAGCCTACACCGATTTTGATTCGGGGAAAATCCTCGCCGCCGCATTTATTTATTATATCTCTCAATCCGTTGTGGCCGCCTGCCGATCCGCGTCGGCGTACACGGATTTTTCCAACCGGAAGAGATGTGTCGTCAGAAATGGCCAAAACATTTTCCAGCGGAACCTTATAAAACTTCATTGCTTGCCAAACGGCTCCGCCGCTCAGGTTCATATAGGTCTGGGGTTTCATAAATAAAACTTTCTGACCAGAAATATCTGCAACAGCAGTTAAGGAGTTGAATTTTATCCGACTAATCTTCACTCCATGCAGAGTAGCTGCTTTATCAGCAGTCATAAATCCGACATTGTGACGCGTGTTTTCATAACGAGCACCGGGATTTCCGAGAAACACAGCAATCCAAGACACAGGTTCGTTTCTTTTTCGAAAAAACATCAAACATCCGCCTCGTATTTTACCTGAATAATGTAGATAAAGGAACCTCTTCAAAGATGCGTTTAATGGCTTCTGCAAAGAGCGGGGCTGCGGTGAGGTACTTTATCTTGTTTGAGCTATTACTACTGTGAGCCGGAATCGTGTCTGTAAATACAACTTCGGTAATAGGACTATTATTTATGCGTTCTATTGCCAATCCCGACAGCACCCCGTGACTTGCACAGGCGTAGACCTCTTTTGCACCTGCGACTTTGAGCAGGGCGTTTGCTGCTTCACAAAGGCTTCCGGCTGTATCGACCATATCGTCAAAAAGAATTATTTTCTTTCCTTCAACGTTACCGATAATGTTCATTACCTCTGCTTGATTTGCTTTCTCTCGCCTCTTGTCTACTATAGCAAGGTTTAGACCCATTTTCATTGCAAATGCACGAGACCTTGCAACGGACCCAACATCCGGAGATACTACAACCATTTCGCTAAGGTTGTTGCCGAAAGTTTTCATGTAGTAGTCGGCAAAGAGCGGGGAGCCCAGTAAGTTATCAACAGGAATATCAAAGAAGCCTTGAATCTGAGCTGCGTGTAAATCCATTGTAAGCACTCGGTCTGCGCCCGCCGATGTAATTAGGTTTGCCACAAGCTTTGCCGAAATCGGGTCGCGCGATTTTGCTTTTCTATCCTGTCTCGCATATCCAAAATAAGGAATAACGACAGTAATCCTACTTGCAGATGCTCGTTTACAAGCATCCACCATAATAAGCAGTTCCATCAAATTGTCATTGACAGGATTACAGGTCGATTGGAGTATAAAAACATCCGAACCACGAACTGATTCAAAAAGGGATACCGAAATTTCTCCGTCAGAAAATGTTGTAACATTGGTGTTGCAGATGCGCAAGCCGATGTTCTGACACACGCTTTCAGCGAAAGCGATGTTTGAATTGCCGCTAATAATCTTTATATCTCTCCCATGAGACATTTAGGATACCTCCATCAATTTATTAATTGTACTCATATATTAAAGCATTTATCATTAAGGCGGTTCAGGTAATGCAAGCACGAATCCCCAAGTACGTGCAGCTATACCTCCTGTATACTACCCGGCTGCCTTTTCTATATCTTCCAGCGTAATTGTTATCAAATCTTCCCTTGTATGTCCTTTTTGAGCAGAAATTCTGTCAGAGTGGATTGTGACTATGTCTTCGAAAAAGTTTCGTATAAAACGTGCATTTCCAAAATTTTCATCCCGTAATTCATAGCGCATGTTAAAATGCCCGGTTGCGAATGCCTTTGCTTCTTCTGTTAGGACATATTCGCTTTTTGAGCAAATAGAGCAAAATATTTCATTAAGCTGTGCACCGTTATAATCTTCAAACTCAAAGTAACGGTTAAAGCGAGATTCCAGCCCAGGGTTAGATGCGATGAATCTATCCATTTGTTCGTGGTATCCTGCGACTATGACAATCAGGTCGTTGCGGTTATCTTCCATCATTTTAAGTAAAGTTTCGATGGCTTCCTTTCCAAAGTCATTGCCACCGACTGAATCCGGCGAAAGTGCATATGCCTCATCAATAAATAAAATACCGCCTAAAGCGCTATTTACGGCATCCGTTGTCTTTATTGCCGTTTGGCCTACATAGCCGGCGACTAAACCGGAGCGATCGACTTCAACGAGCTGCCCTTTTGAGAGCACACCGATTGCCCGATATAGTTCCGATAAAATGCGGGCAACTGTTGTTTTTCCGGTTCCGGGATTGCCTGTAAATACCATATGTAGAGAAAGCGGCGGATTGGGCAGATTGTTTTCCTCGCGAAGTTTGCGCACATTTACAAGGTTTATAAGACTCTTAACGCTTTGCTTAACACTTTCCAGCCCGACAAGCTCATCCAGCTTGGCCATTAGCTCTTCAAGCGTTGGTTCTTTGCTTGTTTGCACCGTTTCCGTATTTACAAAATCACTTGCTTTTGCCTCATCGGCTATGCTGATGGCTGGTGTTGTGGAGGTTTCGTTTATGAGTTCTTTTGCAGCGTTTTCAGCCTGCCTAATCGTGCCAAGGAGGTCATCGAAATTAGCCAGGCTGTCGGTATATGATCCTGCGGGCTTCAGACTTTTCATCAAGTCTTTTTTTGCATTGTAGTTCATATTTATCTTTTTCTCCGAAAAAAAGCACGCCGTCAAATTCTGACGTGCACTTTCATCGACCTCGCCGCCGAGCACCTTTTTTTGCAGAATATTGCTTTAAATCAGATATTTTGCTGTCGGAGTCCTGCATAAAGCGCTTGAGTTTGTCTTCAAAAGATGGTGCTTGTGCAGGCTCAACAGGACTTTGACGAGAGTTTTGCTGAGATTTGTACTGAGGTCTTGCAGGTGGGTGTTTGGGTGCTGCGGGTGCAGAGACCGCAGCTTTTATCGACAGGTTGAGCCTGCCAGAATTATCCACACCTATGACTTTGACTGTCACTTCCTGCCCCTCGGCAAGAAAATCACTTACATCATTGACATAAGAGTTTGCAATTTCGGAAATATGCACTAAGCCAGATTTTCCCGGTGCAATCATAACAAATGCACCGAATTTGGTAATGCCGGTGACGTTTCCAGTCAGGATAGCTCCCACTTCGAAATCCATATGAGCCTTTTAACCCCTCAGTGAAAATCTCGCTTTTGCATTTTTACAAATAAGCGTCAATTTTCCAAATCAAATCCGTGGTCTACTTCAATAAGTACAATATCACCATCACCCGATGGCACAAGCCCAAGGTTATTGCGCGCAATATTTGCCCTCACGGCAGAAGTGTCGTGGTGTAAAATGTCATATTCAAGTTGTGAGTTTGCAATTTCCTGTTCGACAACAGCTCTGCGCAAGTCATGAACTTCGTTATTTTCAGCCTCAATTTGCCCTCTGAGTGTAATCAGACTGATGCCAGCATATACAATAAGCGCGAAAACAATTATTTTTGTAATCAGTTTAGAGCGAGGAAGTCTAAACATATAAACATCCAAACCTTTCATAATGTAATGCACATTGCATTGTAACCCATTTCTTCTTATATGGGAAGTGTTTTTCATATTTTTTATAAAAATTGGTTATATTTCATTAACACACTGCTCAGAGTGCTTTTTCAGTAGTCTCAATTCTACATAGACGGTATTTGCTCTGCCTGTGGTCATTGTCCGTTATCTATGAAACAACCTCTTGTTTTGATAGACCGGCTCACAAGTGATATTGACACCCAACTGACGGAAAACACTGATATCAACTTGAGATAAGATAACTGTTGAGTGCGCTTCCGAATTCATAAGCTTTGGAAGCTGTTCAAGTACAAGCTCAGCCATAGGGTTTGTCGCAGTGCTGATTGCGAGTGATATAAGCACCTCATCCGTATGCAGCCTTGGGTTTTCATTGCCCAGATATCCTACTTTCAACCTTTGAATCGGCTCAATCACAACAGGTGAAATGAGTGGAACTCTGTCGTCAATGTCTGCTAGGTACTTTAATGAATTGAGCAATGCTGCAGAGGATGCCCCTAATAGTTCAGAGGTTTTCCCAGTGATTATATGTCCATCCGGCAGGGTTATCGCAATACAGGGACCTCCGGTCTGCGCAGCCCTTTCAAGCGCTGGTGAAACCGGCGCTCTGTCACTCGCCGTAAGCTCTGAGTTTTTCATAAGAAGTTCAAGCTTTGTAAGTGCCGATTTTTGAACATTACCTTTTACATAATCCAGCTGTGTATAAAAGTACCTGCGAATGATTTCCTGTTTTGAGGCCTCAGCGCAAATTTCGTCGTCAATACAAAATCCAGTCATATTGACACCCATATCGGTAGGGGAGAGGTAGGGACTTTCTCCCCAGATCCGCGTGAACATCGCATTAAGTATCGGAAAAACTTCGATGTCCCGGTTATAGTTTACCGCAGATTCGCCATATGCTTCAAGATGAAATGGGTCAATCATATTTACATCGTTTATGTCGGCGGTCGCTGCCTCATAGGCAAGGTTTATCATATGTTTGAGCGGAATGTTCCAAATTGGAAAAGTCTCAAATTTTGCATATCCGGCCTTAACTCCGCGTTTGTATTCGTGATAAAGTTGAGAAAGGCAGGTGACCATCTTGCCGCTGCCCGGCCCCGGAGCTGTTATCACAACCAAAGGTCGCGTAGTTTCAATAAAGTCGTTGTTCCCATAGCCCTCATCGCTCAAAATGAGTTGAATGTTAGAGGGATAGTCTGAACCGGGAATATAGTGGATGACATATACTGTGATTCCAAGGCTTTCCAGATAAAGCTTGAATTTGTCCGCCGCTGGCTGTCCGACATATTGGCTGATGACAACACTTCCAACGTACAGTCCATTCATACGAAATTCATCTATCAGTCGCAATACATCGTCGTCATAGGCAATGCCTGTATCGCCTATTGCCTTGTTTGAGTTAATATCGGATGCATTAATTGCAATAACTATTTCAGCCTTGTCTGCAAGAGTTTTCAGCAGTTGAACTTTTGCATCGGGTCTATATCCCGGCAAAACCCTCGCCGCATGGTAATCGTCGAAGAGTTTTCCTCCAAATTCAAGGTAAAGTTTGTTTTCAAACATTTCTATCCGTTCAAGTATTTTCTCAGATTGCAGTTGCAAATACTTCTCGCTGTCAAACCCCACCGTATACACTGAATCACTCCTGTCAATATTTGTTCAACCACCCCGAATCATTCTAAATTATGGCATTGTTAATGTCAAGCTTACAGCGTCTTTTTTGATTGGATTCTTGTGTAACATTACTTTCTGATTGACAAACCAAGCGCTACCGTGCTATATTATGTCCTGCTTGCAAACAAAATAAATATATGCGCGGGTGGTGGAATTGGCAGACTCGCTAGATTCAGGTTCTAGTGTCCAATACGGACGTGCGGGTTCAAGTCCCGCCCCGCGCACCAAGCAAAAAACGCTGTAGTTGCAATGACTATGGTGTTTTTTGTATTTGTGTGCTAACATCGGCGAAAATACCGATTTCAAAGCTTGTGCTTCTGGTCCAGGGGCGCATTTCAGTTCTATTAAGAATGAATCCGAACCTTCCGCCAATAGGCTACAGATTCGGATTGTTCAGCTATTTAGGCCAGTTTTCAATTCTTTAGCACTTTATACTACATACTCAGCTTATACTGCGTATACTGATTAAGCGATACGCCCTCTCTTTCAGCCTCTTCAGCAAGTCGGCGGTGAAGTGTTCTTGGCAGTCTAACAACGAATTTTCCACTGTATTTATCCGGCTCTAACGGCTTTGGTACAGGAAGCCCTGCTTCAAGCTTCGTTTCAATCCAACCCTCCATTGCTTCACGAATGTTCGTGTGCGCTTCTTCCAATGTCACACCATCACTCATACAGCCGTCCAGCTCCTGAATGGTCGCAAAATAATACGCACCGCTGTCATCTTTAACATGCCGAATGACAATATTGTACGGCAATTCCATATATTCTTGTGCGGTCATGTGTTCCACCTCCCGACTATTTTTCTCCGATGCGCTCTAGCAGTTCATCAATAATAAGATATTTTCAATGGGGCTTTCATGGTTATCAAGTCGCCTTGGTTGTTGAGATAGTGGCGATGCGATCCTTTTTGCCGTTTGAAGTCATACCCATATGCAGCGAGTACCTTCTCTGCTTCTTCCAACCGTATCCCACGAGGTTGATTTTTCATCTTTTCTATTATCTTTTTTACAGGCGGCATAATTTATCACATCCTACAAACAAATAGTATCATATATAGTACTATTCGTCAAGGCTAATATACTTTTTCAGTTTCCCAAAAAACAAATGGGTGTTATTGTTCATAGGCTCATTGCAAATCCGTACTGTTTTGACAGCCACGCGAAAACTTCGGTTCTGTTTTCAACCGTTACTTCCCGCACCTCTACATGGGTATGAGCGCGTATCGTGTCGAGAAATTCCGTCCGTTTAGGTTTTATTACGCCTAATATCGGGACGTTGCCAGAAATATGCCTCATTACAGCCTGCTGAAAAAATACTGATTTTGATTCCAGAACACCAAGTTCGTCCATTATGACAAGCTCGCGCTTGCCAGAATTATTGAGTATCTCGCATCCTTTCACGTCGAAGATACTTATCATATCTTCGGTCATGATAATTTGGGATCCGGCATTTCGTGTAACGAGATGCATTTCGTCGGAACATATACTCGTGCTGTATGCTGAGAGGTACATACTGCGGTTTCCACCGTTATCCGATTCACAATAAGTCATAAACCCGTCGGCTGACAAGCCAGACTGCAAAAGAAATCTCCGTATTATAGTCGATTTGCCGACCTGTATTTCACCTGTTAGAAAAATATGTTTTTTCAAGTTTCTTTCTCCAAAATCATAAAATAAGTTTACAGATTATATATCCATCAGGAATATGCGTGTTTGCAAAACTCTATATATTAGTATATAATGCGGTACTTAGCATGTATGCAGATAAGCCCTGTTGCTCACTGGAGGTTATATGGAGCTCATTCAAATCAGATATTTTATCACAGCCGCACAATTTCAAAATCTGTCAAAAGCCGCGCACATCCTGCACATCACGCAACCGGCATTGTCGAAAAGCATAGCCAAGTTGGAAGATGAGCTGGGCGTTTGCCTTTTTGACCGTTCAGGCAAAAAAATAACCCTCAATGAGCGCGGCGAAAAATTTCTTGACTATGCGATAACCTCATTACAGGAACTGGATGACGCGGTTGCGGCTGTAAAAAGCCAGACCCCAAGTCCGGCTCTTTATTTCGGACTGCTTCACTACAGTGAAAAGTTTTTGCACTGCCTTGGAGCTTTTTCAAAGGAGAACCCTAACGTCAGTTTCCATCTGGAACAATTAGATATGGCTTCCCACAATATCGACACCAACGAGTTTGACATGCTCCTCTACCCTCAAAGCCCGTTGTTTCACAAATACAAGGGATATATGATATATTCCGACCCATATTTTCTGGCTGTGCATAAATCTAATCCGCTAGCGTGTAAGGGCTCTATCCAGCTCAGCGATGTGTCCGAGCAAACAATAATCTTTTTAAAGCATGGCAATAAGCTGTTTGATTTGCCGTATCACCTGTGTGTAAGTTTGGGTATCCACGTAAACGACGGCATGTTTACAAACAACTACGAAACCCAAAGATGGCTTGTCTCAAACAATCATGGCTCCGGCTTTGTGTCACAGGGCAGCACGTCCAGTTATGCCACAGACCCGGATATCGTGCTTTTACCTGTATCTGACAAAGGGCTTAGCCAGGACATAATGATTGGTTTTAAAAGGCAAAAGCATCTCAGCGCCGATGGAAAACGTTTCGCTGATTTTGTACGAGCGTATTTTGGAATATAGAACGAGATATCATACGATTTTCTCTAATTTCCCAAGTTTTTATCGAATATTTTCTGCGCGATAATTTATTTTCTGCCCGGTAGAATGTATATTGCCGCCATAGCCAAGGCATATATTTTTCGCGGCATCAATGTTTTTCACCACAAAGCCGGCAATGTCGTTTACTCCGTACCGATGCAAAATTGGCGTGACAGGCGCTGCCATACCGACAATTGTGACGTGCGCACCGGAGGCACACAACTTTAGAAACCGCGGCAATGATTTTTCAACGAGCGTGAAGGAGGCAATAAGTACATACTCGCTATTAGGTATTAGATAATCAGCCGCCTGCTCAGGATAATCTCCCTCTTGGGGATAGAATTTTTCCACGACAGACAAATTACATATGGGTGCTAAAAGCTGGTCAATGTATGGAAAATGTCCGATTGTCGTGACGTTTTTCCCTTTCATCTCGCGTTGGAGTGTGATGAAAGGGTCGGCAGAGCGATCCTCTGCTTGCACCGCGTCTGATATATTGAGCCCTAGCGCACGCAAGCGTGTAATATCGTTGTACCAAGCGTTTATAGCCGCAATACCCAAGTTTGCTTCCTCAAATGACCAAGATTTTGCACACTCGGCAAGTTCACGCAACGGCATCCCGATTGACTTATTGGTCATTTCCGGCGCACGCCATGTTTCGTCAGCTTTATTGCTTACACCTATACCCGCTCCAGAGCACACATATGTACCGCCCACACCGCAGGCCATATCGTCAACAATGGCCTCAGGCGGTATGCCCGCGATTAGTTCGTCATATAGTTCCCACATTTTGTTAACCCTCCAGTCGTTCGCCCGCGCGAAGTTTTGTGCGGGCGTTTCCAAGCAGCATATCCATTTCCTGAAACGCGTGCAAGCTTTCTTTTTCGCGTACCGATGTCTCCAAAATTTTATAAATCCCACCGTTGCGGATAATGATGCGTAAATCCGCGCCAAGCGCGAGTAATGGGTCATGCGTTGAAATAAGAACAATTTTTTCACGCCTCATAAGAATATCAACCGCGTTGCGGCGGTCAACGCCCGCGTTTTCTATCTCGTCAATCAGCACGATGGGTGAAAGCGAAATGTAGGCACAATCCGCAATCATCAGCGCACGCGACTGTCCACCGGATAACTGCGTAACTTTGGTGCCAAGCGTAAACTTTTCCCCCGCAAGACTATTTGCGCATTCAAAACATTCCTGTATCAGCGACGTTTCACTGCCACGCGAACGGCTACACATGTGCATTTCCAAGAATTCTGCAACAGAGACATCCATCACAAAGTTCATGTTCTGAGACAGCTGCGCGACGAGTTTGCCTTCCATTCTAAAACGCATATCTTCGTCCGCTTCTGCGCCGTCGATAAGCACGCATCGTTTTGTCGGGGTGTCTCCTTGCGCAAGGCACTCTATATCAGCAAGCAGGCGCGATTTGCCGGAGCCCGTCGGCCCAACTATCGCCGCCACAGAACCGGATCTTAATTGAAGCTCAGCGCTTTCGGGGTTGCCGTCCTTGTCTTGCCCCCCAATAATCGTAAGCGATGAAACTGCGCGTAAGGCATCGGCAGCCGTCATTGTTTGCAGAAAAGATGCCAGCTGCTCCGGTATCTCGAACCGCCTTAGTCCGAATTCTTCCAGCCATTCCTCACTTACTATGAGCAACGCATCCTCCAATGCTTTGTCCATAGGTAGCGGCGGAAGATTTAGATTGTGAAAAAAGTCACGCGCGACGGGATAATCGGTGAGCAACTCTCCAACTGTCCGCGACGCAATGGTTTGCATCAGTTCATTAGTCATGAGAACCTCCATGCTCAAAGCTCATCTTGCGCATCATACCCATTTGGAACGATTCGCCAACACGCATTTCGCCCGTGCAGTAGGAACACGCCGCAGCGGGCATCGAAAATCGCAGCCGTGTATCATTCAGTGTTGTAACATGACGCGCACCTGATGCAAGCTTTGCGAGCATAAACGCACCCTGCCCCGTTATGCCGTTTGCGAACAATATCTGTGCGCTGCCATTTGCCTGACGCACACCCCACGCAAATACCTCACGTTCTGCCTGCGACACGATATCTCCTTTTGTAATGACTACAATATCTGCGAATTTCAGCATAGGCCCTATTTTGCGCGGTGTGTGAACACCGGAAAGGCAATCGATAACACACACGCTCATGATACCTACTATATGCGGGCTGCATCTGTTGCACAGCCCCGCACTTTCAGTCACAAGATAATCCAGCTTCCGCTGTAATCCCCATTTTACGCCATCCTCCACGTTGTTTACGAAAAAATGGTCAGGGCAGAACTTTCCGGAAAATCCGACTTCTACAAGAATCCCCGCTTCCTCATACCGCGTCTTGTCAAATGTTGTGAGACAATCGAATTTTATCACGCCAAGTCGCCCGTCAAGGCATTCGGCAAGACGTGTTATAACAGCTGTCTTGCCGGATGACGGCGGCCCCGCAACGGTAAGTAGTTTCATTCTTTGTTATTCCTTCTCATTGACGTTCCACCAAATTAGAGCGCTTTTAGTGCGAATATTCTCCGTAAATACGCCATCTACTGTCACGGTTTCTAAATATGCTTGCACCTTTTTCATCATCTCTGCATCAGGCTCCTTGCTGCGATCCAGCAACGCGGCATACTCTCGTGCAGAGGTGTCATCCAGTGTATGAGCATAACTGCTGTCTGTATCCATATAAACCACTCTGGGGTAATATCCCATAAGCGCTATTACCGCATAGGTGCAAATAATTGAGTTTGTATTAATAGATGTTTCCCACTCATAGCCCATCAAGGCGCGGCGCATATTGTCCAACAATTCATTTTTTCGATAGGCATACATACGATTAAAGCAATAGGCTTTGCTCATAGCAGAAATTTTTAGCATAGATTCATAGTTACCCACAATCGGGCATAGCGAAGAGAAAACCAAATCAAATTTCTTTTCCCAACCCATTTCCTTTGGATCAATGTCTTGAAAAGGCGCACTGACAAATGAAATATTGTCACGGCCGGCTTTTTTTGCGTTTTCTTTCGCATAAATAAGCATATTGTCGCTAAAATCCAATGCTGTAACATGACCGGCTGTCTTCGCAAAACTAGCGACAAATTTTCCGGGACCACAGCCGATATCAATGACCTCGGCACCCTTAAACAGCATCCCCTCATCCAACAGTAATTTTTCAATATAGTTAATGATGTCCAGGTCGGTTTCACCTTTGATTACCGTTTTCTCCCAAAATCCTGCACGTTCATCCCAAAAGGTTTTATTGTGCGAGACACTGTCATTTTTTGTCTTTCCACTTTTCCAATGGTCGATAAAAAGCTGCAAATTAAGTTCTTTATGGTCATTCATTAATAAATTCTCCTTTATGATAGTTTTGGTGCAAGGCAAGCATAGCGTCCCAGTTCTTTAACCTCAAGCATCCGAAGCGGGGTCTGATAGATTTCTGCAAGAATATCTTCTTTCAAGCTGCTCTCAGGCGACCCGACAATCATATCACCATCCGGATGCATCAGCGCACAAGTTCCACCCAGCTGTATGGCATGGTCAGGATTGTGTGTCGTCATAATGATAGTAAACCCTGAATCGGCCATTTGTTTTATGAGGCGCAATACTTTTTGCTGGTTTCCGACGTCCAAAAACGAGGTTGGCTCGTCAAAAAGAATTATTTTTGGTCTTTGAGCCATAGCTTTTGCAATCGTTACCTGTTGTTGCTCTCCACCTGAAAGCTGAGTAAAAATCCGATGAGCAAAGTGGCTTATGCCGATATCCTCCATCACTTTTTCTGCATCCGCATAGTCTTTTTTGCTTGGATTGCCAAAAGGCGATATGCGCGGTGCACAGCCCATAACAACATACTCCCGCACAGTAAAGTCAAAAACCGACGATACCTTTTGTGTAACCAGCGTAACGATATTTGCCAGCTGGCGTGGGGCGTATTGCTCAATGGGTTGGCCATCCATATGGATTTCACCTGACATCGGCATCCTTATCCTACAAAGGCAGTCAAAGAGTGTTGATTTCCCGACGCCGTTTGGCCCCAGCACCGTCATTACATCTCCGGCATCTAAGTCAAAAGATATATTATTAAGCACCATCTTTTCAGGGGTGTAGCAAAAAGAAATGTTTTTTACTGATAACAGCATAAGAAACCTCCTGCCTACTATTGCAGTCTCGTCTTTTGCCGGTAGAGAAGAAAGATAAAAACCGGAGCGCCGACGACTCCCGTAAGCACACCTAGGGGAATTTCAGCGGTTGTCAAGGTTCTGGCCAATGTGTCTACAATCAAAAGGAAAATGGCACCTAACAAGGCACAGACAGGAATAACCTTTTTATTGTCAACGCCAACCATAAGTCTACTGAGATGCGGAACCGCCAGCCCGACCCAGCCTACTTCGCCAGCGATACACACACTTAATACAGCCAGTGCGGTCGAACAAAGGATACCGACTCTTCTGTATCTTTTGAAGTTAACGCCCAGAAGCGTCGATTGCACTTCTCCCAAAGACATAATATTAATCCACCACGCGAGACGAATGAGTACGATTAGGCTGATTGTCATGGGCAGAGACACCGTCATTACTTCATTGGGCGAAACTGATGAAAGACTTCCCATTTGCCAAAAGACAATAGAGGCAAGGGCTGTTTGGGCGTCAGCCAAATATCTTATCACAGACATGATTGAACGGAATAGCCCGGTTACAACAATGCCGGATAACACCAATACTATGTTGCTCTGGTTGCGCAGCATCTTGGGTATAGAGGTTGTTATGAGTGTCGCCAAAATTCCACCAAAAAAAGCGAAAATCTGTACCATTGAAAATGGCAGCTCCATAATTATTGCAAGCGCCGCGCCAATACTTGCACCGCTTGTAACGCCAAGAAAATCTGGAGATACCATTGGATTGCGGAATAGCCCCTGGTAGGTTGCCCCCGAGGTCGCGAGCGCCGCTCCAATGAGCATCGCTGCAAATATTCTCGGCAATCGTATTTGAAAAATAACGGTTTCTGCCAAAGCTTCCCATGTCGGCGTCAGGGGGAAAACTCTGGAAAGCAAAATCCGTACAACTTCGCCTACGCCTAGGTCAAATCTGCCAGAGACAATTGAGAATAAGAAAAGCGATACCAGAACGCAGATCAATATAGTAACCAGCGCCACATAAGACATTTTTTTCTTCATTTCAATTGGAGTCGTCATCTCTGACATATTAATTATACTCCTTACACGCTTTTACGCATTTTTTCCAAATTATAGTTGACTCCTTTGAGCCCAATCGCCCCGCCGCAAAGGCAAGCGGCGGAGCGATTGGTTTTAGCCGACAGTACGGTCTACCTGGTTTTCTTAATAGCCAAAATATGCTCTACCCAACCGTATGCCGTGAAGCAAATAATAGAACTCTTCAACAGCATAATCTAGCTCTTCGGCTGTTATCAAATCAGGGTGAATCATATGGGTAACCCAAATTGCTCCAAGCACCGTTACGACCGATGGGGTATCCCACCACTCTGCATCCGACGGGATTTTAAATACATTCCCATCTCTTACAGCCGTTACCTCCGCCAATCTTGGCTCATCAAAGAAATCTTCCGGTTGAAGTGGCCCCCACGCGGAAATAAAGATATATTCAGGGTTCCACAATAAAACTTGCTCAATGCCAACGTCCACATATGAAGTTCCTTCTACATCCGAGGCTAAGTTTATGGCACCGGCAATCTCCAAAAGGTCGGCTTGTATCATATTTGCAGCCGCAACCTCTGTAACGCCCCTACCAAAAAGCAAGGCAGTCGGATTATGTGTAACCTGAGCAGCCCTCTCCCTTGTCCATGCTAAACGCTGCTCAAACAGCTGGATAATATTCTCAACATGTTCTGTGTTCTGAATCGCAGCGCCAATGATACGCATTGAGGTGATTATTGTTTCAAAATTTTCCGGATCAACCGCAACGCCAGCAATCCCCAGCATATCCAAATCTGGCAACATGTCTCTGTTTCTTGCTGACAAAATGAACAAATCCGGACTGATATTGGCTAGTTCCTCCAAGTTGAGATTGGCCTGCTGTCCGATTTGTGGGGCTTCGATAACATTCGGAGCCACCACTTCATAGATTGTTCTGCCGCTCGCTTTGGGGCCGGTTCCCACAACTAAATCTCCGCCACCCAAAGCAACTACCAAAGCAAGCATCGGTCCGTGGCTTACCGCAACGCTGCTTACTGTTTCGGGAATAAGCACATCACGACCCAGCTGATCCGTCACTATGATTTCGACCGGTTCCTCAGGTTGCGTGTCTGTCGAATCAGGGGGCGGTTCTGTGGGTTGTGTAGTTTCCGGAGCACTGGGCGGCTCTGTAGGCTGTGTGGCTGCTGGAGCACTGGGCGGCTCTGTAGGCTGTGTGGCTGCTGGAGCAGGTGTCGGTTCTGTAGGCTGCTCGGTCGCACACGCGGCGATGAGGGTGAACAGAATCGATAATACTAACAAGATTGCTAATTTCTTTTTCAAAATACTCTTCCTTTCAATAGCAATGCCGCCTGGAAACGCGGCGATTAATAGAACCGCTATATTTTAGCATAGCGCATTTGACGGCACAATACGCCCAACCATGAAAGTAATTCACATGCTTTATTCCCGACAGGAATATGCCGCCTTCGGTTTGTTTGATTGAAATGTGAAGAGCAAAAATTCCGGCCTTATTTCTGACGAACGTGTTTTATGAAAATGAACGTAGTAGGCAATGCCTACCACGTTCAGCGTACGATACATTATTATCCGAACAAAAAGAATGGCTAATCCGACCCTTGAGCAAAAGTATCAACCTCTTGCATATACTTGGGCACATCAAGGCTCTGTGGGCAGCTTTTGACACAAAGTCCGCAACCGGTACATGCAGATGCCTTTTCCTTCTCGTCAAGTGTCGCATAGCCATTATCAAATGGAATCCGATACCCTACCATACGGGCATGGTTGTATATTGAAAATACTCTGGGAATATTTACACCAACCGGACAAGGCATACAATACCCGCATTCTGTACAGGAAATCGCTCCCGCTTTTTTATATATAGAAGCTGCCTTGTATAAAAGCTCCTTATCTTGTTCATCGAGAGGTTCGAAATAAGCAAATGTCGATAAGTTGTCAATCAGCTGACCCATGTCGTTCATCCCACTGAGAATAGTCACAACGCCCGGAAGAGATGCAACATATCGAAACCCCCAGCTTGCAATGCTTGCCTTAGGGTCTGCCTCTTTGAGCAATTTGCCTGCTTGCGGGCTTAACTTGGCCAAAGCCCCGCCGCGCAAAGGCTCCATAATTGTAATGGGTATGTTGCGTGAATTTAAAATCTCGTATTGGCTCTTAGCATCCGTGGCTGTCCAATCAATATAGTTGATTTGCAGTTGTCCAAAATCAACTTCATATTTTGAGACAAACTTTTCAAGCAGCTCAATTGTTCCATGGAAAGAAAAACCCAGTGCCCGGACTTTCCCTTCCGCTTTCTTTTTCATGAGCATGTCATAAAAGCCGACTTTTTCAAACTTTTCAAAGCTGTCAGTATTTCCTCCGGCGCGCATCAGTTCCTGAGCAAAATTGTGTATCAAATAAAAATCAAAATAATCCGTTTTGCATCGCCTGAGCTGCTCATTGAAAATACGCTCAAAATCATCGGCGCTTTTAATTTTCCAGGGTGGGCATTTTGTTGCCAAGCTATAGCTGTCGCGAGGGTATTTAGAAAGCGCTGCTCCGGCAAATTCTTCACTTCCGGCATATGTAAAGGCTGTATCATAGTAGCTCACGCCATTTGCCATCGCAAAATCAACAAGCTTTTGTGATGCCGCATAGTCGATTTTGGAATCTTTCCCATCAACCCTTGGTAGTCGCATCAAACCGAATCCCAAAAGTGAAACATCCTTGCCATTAATACCATTGCTAATCATAAACAAAAGCCTCCGCTCTCTTAGTAGGCGGCCATTTGGCCGCCTGCTTTCATATGCTTACTCCCGACGCGATTGTGCCTCAGCCACAGCCAATTCATCACAGCGGTTGTTGTATTCGTTGTCGGCATGTCCCTTAACCCAATTAAAACTGACTTTGTGTTTTTCAAGCAAAGGTACCAGGCGTATCCAAAGGTCAGGGTTTTTAACCTCACCGCCTTTTCGCTTCCAACCCATTCTCTGCCAAGAATTCAACCAGCCCAAATTGATTGCGTTTGAGACATATTGCGAGTCTGTAAAAACTTCGACATCACAAGGTGTTTTAAGGGCTTCAAGCGCAGAGATGACCGATATCAGTTCCATACGGTTGTTTGTTGTGCTCAGTTCCCCACCGCTGATTTCTTTCTTGGCTTCTCCATACATCAGTATTGCGCCCCATCCTCCGGGGCCAGGATTACCGCTGCACGCACCATCAGTGTAAATTGTTACTTGTTTCATTACATCATTGCCTTTGTTTTTATAGGCCAACAGACATCGTCAACCCTTCCTCATGCAGACCCACGCCGCAATCTCCCGTCAGCTTACGCGTTCGGCTCGGCTTCCGTTGCAACCGCAGAGGTCTCACCTGCTTCTGCCTCTACTTCCGCTCCTTCTGCGTCTTCTTCGTATTCCTCACCCTCTTCTTCTTTCTCGGTACGGGCAATAGAAATAACCTTTGACTCTTCTTGAGTGCGCATTAATCGGACACCTTGTGTTGCACGACTTATAAGACTGATGTCAGCCGCAGCCATTCTGATAATGGTTCCGTCATCAGAAATAATCAGGACATCGTCTTGCTCATCGACCACCTTCACATCCACAACCTTACCGGTTTTTTCGGTTATGAGATAGTTTTTCTTGCCATATCCGCCCCTGTTTTGCACACCGCCTTCTTCACCGCGCAGATATTCGCTTATTTCGGTTCTTTTGCCATATCCATTCTCGGTGACAGTCAGCAGCGCACCACCTTCTCTGGCACGAGCCGCACCTACACAATAGTCGTCCTTTCTCAAACGAATACCGCGCACACCCGCAGCAACCCTGCCCATAGGACGAACGTCAGTCTCGTTAAAGAATATCGCCATTCCGTTGTGTGTTGCAATCAAGATTTTTTGTTTGCCATCTGTATCACGTACAGATATGAGCTCATCCTCATCACCCAAAGTCAAAGCACGAATGCCGACATTCTTGATATTCTTGAGTTCGGTTGTCCGCATCCGCTTGACTGTACCGCTACGGGTAACCATAACAAGGTATGCTTCCTCATCAAATTCGCGTATACGAATCATCGCAGAGACTTTTTCTCCCGGTGGCATTGGCAGGATGTTTACAATATTCGTCCCGCGTGCTTGTCTACCGGCCTCCGGAATAAGGTATCCTTTTTTTCGGTATACCCTGCCATGATTTGTGAAAAATAGGATATAATCATGTGTTGATGCTGTAAACAGCGTCTCGACATAATCTTCTTCACGCGTCGTCATTGCCATGATGCCTCTGCCGCCGCGCTTCTGTGATCTGTATGTGCTGGCAGGCTGACGCTTGATATATCCGGCATGAGTCAAAGTATATACACACTCTTCCTCATCAATAAGATCCTCTATATCAATTTCATCTTCAACAATTGCAATCTCTGTGCGGCGCACATCCCCATACTTATCACGTATTTCGGTCAGTTCCTCTTTGAGTACGGAATCAAGCAACGCCTTGTCCGCCAGAAGCTTCAGATAATATTCTATCTTCTCCTGAAGCTCTGCGTATTCCTTTTCAATTTTTTCGATTTCGAGCCCTTGAAGGCTTCGAAGGCGCATCTCCAAAATCGCTTGAGCCTGAATCTCTGACAGCTCAAACCGCTCCATCAGCCGTTCTTTTGCATTATTGTAGCTCGAACGAATAATACGGATGACTTCGTCAATATGAGAACATGCAATCCTAAGCCCTTCAAGAATATGTGCACGTTCACGGGCTTTTTTCAAATCAAACTCTGTACGCCTTCTCAGGATTTCACGTTGGAAAGTGATATACTCATCAAGCATTTGCCTGAGCGACAAAATACGCGGCTGCGACTGATCATCGACAAGCGCAAGCATTACGATTGCAAATGTCGTTTGAAGCTGTGTCTGGGTATAAAGTCGGTTGAGCACCACCTGAGCATTTGCATCTCGCTTTAGCTCAATAACAATGCGCATACCATCCCTGTCAGATTCATCGCGCATAGCCGAAATGCCCTCAATGCGTTTGCTTTTGACAGTCTCAGCAATTGACTCAAGCAGACGCGATTTATTAACCTGATACGGCAATTCGTGAACAATAATCCGAGTGCGACCCTGGCCGAATTCTTCCAATTCAGTTCTGGCTCTGACACGAATCCTACCTCTACCCGTCGCATACGCTGCCCTTATGCCGGCTCTTCCCATGATGATTCCTCTTGTAGGGAAATCCGGCCCTTCAATATGCTCCATGATATCATCAAGGTCAGCATCTGGATTATTCATTACACAAATCGTTGCATTGATTACTTCTGTTAAATTATGAGGCGGGATATTCGTTGTCATTCCAACTGCTATACCGCTTGAACCATTGCACAAAAGGTTGGGAAAACGGCTCGGAAGCACTTGAGGTTGCTTTCGAGAGTCGTCATAATTGGGCTTCCAATCAACTGTCTCTTTATCAATATCCCTGAGCATTTCATCAGAAATCTTCGATAATCGAGCTTCCGTATACCTCATAGCCGCCGGTGGATCACCGTCCACGGATCCAAAGTTTCCATGTCCTTGTACCAGCATATAGCGCATAGAAAAATCCTGCGCCATTCTAACCAGGGCATCGTAGATGGACTGGTCTCCATGCGGATGATATCGACCCATGATGTCGCCGACCGCAGTAGCTGCCTTTCTGAAAGGCTTGTCAACAGTCAGATTGCTCTCATACATAGTGTACAATATGCGCCTATGAATGGGTTTTAATCCGTCCCGCACATCCGGAAGCGCCCTGTCAATAATAACAGACATAGCATAAGTCAGAAATGAATGCTCCATTTCCTCTTCCAACGGCGATGTTACGATTTTTTGTTCAGGAAATAAAATATCTCCCGTTTTTTCCTTCTTTGGCAATTAATATCAAACCTTTCACAACAACAAAAATGGCACCCATGTCTCAGTGGTAAAGCCTCATTTGTCATTTGTAATCTATATGTCTAAATCAACAGCATACTTGGCATTTTTCTCAATATACTCTTTGCGAGGCTCAACTTTCTCACCCATCAAAACAGTGAAAACCTCATCGGCAGCAATCGCGTCCGTCATCTTGATTTGCTTTAGAACACGTGTCTCAGGGTTCATCGTTGTATCCCACAACTCGTGAGCATCCATCTCTCCAAGTCCCTTGTTTCGGCTAAGATCTACTTTTCCTTTTCCATCCTCACCGCGCATTTCAGCCATTGCTTCTTCTAGTTCTGTATCGTCAAGCACATACCGCACCGTTTTGCCTCTCGTCAGCTTAAATAGAGGGGGCTGTGCCGCATACACATATCCGCCCTCAACAAGAGGTCGCATAAAGCGGAAGAAAAACGTCAAAAGCAAGGTGCGTATATGGCTGCCGTCAACATCGGCGTCTGCCATTATAATCACTTTGTGGTAACGTAGCTTGGTTTCGTCAAAATCCTCACCTATGCCCGCACCCAAAGCCGTTATGACCGGTGTTAACTTATCATTTCCATATACCTTGTCAGCTCGCGCCTTTTCAACATTGAGCATCTTGCCCCATAATGGCAAAATTGCTTGAAATCTACTGTCACGGCCGCCTTTTGCACTACCACCTGCACTATCACCCTCGACGATGTATATCTCGGTGAGCTCAGGGTTTGTTTCATTGCAGTCTGCAAGCTTACCGGGGAGCGACATGCCCTCAAGCGCAGTTTTGCGCCTGATATTTTCACGTGCTTTTCGGGCAGCTTCCCTTGCTCTTGAAGCAGTCACGGCTTTATCAAGTATTGCTCTGGCAACAGAAGGATTTTCCTCCAAAAATGTAGACAGCTTTTCTGTCAGGAGGCTATCGACGAATGACCTCATCTCGCTGTTACCCAATTTTGACTTGGTCTGCCCCTCAAATTGGGCTTCCATCAAGCGGACGGAGATTATGGCAGTAACACCCTCACGACAATCTTCACCCGAAAGCTTGTCATCGCCTTTGAGGATGTTTAGCTTTTTCCCATAATCATTAAGCACCCTTGTAAGTGCAGCTTTAAAACCAGTTTCATGCATTCCACCGTCTGGTGTATGAATATTATTTGCAAAACTAAGCATAAACTCGTTATAAACATCACCGCAGTATTGCAGTGCAACTTCCGCTGTTGAGTCATTACGCTCATCGGCCAAATATATGACATGGTCATGCAGTGGTGTTTTGTTTCGGTTGAGGTACTGCACAAATTCAATGATACCGCCCTCGTAGTACATTGTATCAGAAACTTCTCTGCCTTCGCGCTCATCAGATGTCGTAATGCGCAACCCACCATTGAGGAAAGCTTGTTCCCTCATGCGAGTCTTTATGACATCATAACTGAATTCACAATCGTCAAATATTTCACTGTCAGGCTTGAATGTTACCTCTGTACCAGACCTGTCAGTCTCACCGACTATAGTCAGTTCCTGAATAATGTCGCCTCTGGAAAATTTCATTTCATAAATCTGGCCATTTTTATAAACACGAACCGTAAGCCATTGCGACAGCGCGTTTACAACAGAAGCGCCAACACCGTGCAAACCGCCCGAAACTTTATATCCACCGCCGCCAAACTTTCCGCCTGCGTGCAATACAGTAAACACAACCTCAAGAGCGCTTTTACCGGTCTGCTCTTGTACATCGATTGGGATTCCACGGCCATTATCGACAACAGTTACCGTACCCTCTTTGCCAATTGAAACTGCTATCTCATCACAAGCCCCGGCCAGCGCCTCATCAATTGAGTTATCTACGATTTCATAAATAAGATGGTGCAAACCTGATGAGGAAGTTGAGCCTATATACATGCCCGGTCGCTTTCTCACCGCTTCCAAACCCTCTAGTACCTGTATTTGTGAAGCATCATATTCTTCATCTTCAGTTATGCTGACTAATAATTCATCTGTCATTTATGATTTTCTCCTCGACTCTTTCACTAATCCATCGTCCTCAAACAAGTTCAAATCCGGTGCAATGCCTCCGGAACGTTTCATCAACGTCTGTGATGACAGCTGAGATAAGTAAATATTATCTTTATAGTCCTCTCTGCACACTACAAAAGACCTCGGCAACTCTTCTGTCACATTGATTACACGACCAGACTTTTCAGAATCGCTGAGAAATTTGCGCGTGATATGCGAACTTGTTGAATTATCCAAATCGAATATACCAATGACTGTCGATTCAGGCACAACAATGTTTTGACCAAGGTGTAAATACATTATCTCACTTTTCCTTCTTCAACTTTTATCACCTTTCCACCGGAAACCCCAAAAATAATCTGTTCATCGCAGCAAGTGATAAAAACTTGTCCTCTTGTTATCTTGCTCAGTATAAAGCTTTGCCGGACAGGGTCTAACTCCGAAAGGACATCATCAAGCAATAGTACAGGATATTCGTTTCTGTCATCGTGATGAATATCGCGCTCGGCGAGCTTTATTGATACAGCTGCCGTCCTTGCTTGACCCTGTGACGCAAACTTTCGCGCATTTGCACCATTTATTTCTATTTCCAAATCATCCTTATGCGCTCCAGAAAGACAATGCCCTAATCTCAGCTCAGCCTGTCGGTGTTCGCGCTGATGCTGGAGCAGTTCAGGCAGGATTTGTTCCGCCTTTTTTCCCACAGAATTTATATCTGCTACTGTTTTGTATTTTATAGATAATTCTTCATTACCATCAGAAAATTCTTTGTGGATATCTCTTGCCCTGCGTGACAGACCTGCTGCAAAAGCAGTTCTGTAATAAATGAGCCGGGCACTCTGCTGCGCAAGCCTTAGGTCATAATCATCCAATAAATCAAGCAGCGATGGCTTTTCGCGATAGTCACGCAATATACGTGTTTTATGTTCATATAGTTTGTTAAACTCCATGAGCGCCGCAAGATATCCGGGACGAAGCTGTGCAATGCATTGATCCATGAGCTTTCTTCTGACCGCTGCGCCGTCCTTTATCATATTTAAATCATCAGGGCCAAACATAACTGCTGTGAGTCGTCCGTTAAGCTCAATAAGCTTCTTGAGCTTAACGCCATTTGCGTAAAGCTCTCGCCGCCGATTACGAAAAAGCCTTGCTTCAATTGTCTGTAAGCGACCTGCGGACTCTATATTTGCCTGAATAATCGCCAAGTCACTGTCAAAAGAAATAAAGTCCTTTTCATTTGCCGGGCGAAATGATTTGCCTGCTGTCAGATAATAAATAGCCTCAATAAGATTTGTTTTGCCCTGTGCATTTCTTCCGACTAAAACATTTATACCATTGTCAAAATGTACTTTCTCATTGACGTAGTTGCGATAACTGCTTAGAAATATATCATTGACTACAATATTTTATGCCCCCATCCTCTGTAAAGCCATTACAAGTCATAAATAGCCAGACTAGTTAGCTTGTTTAACCACCAATGTTTCTGTGCCGCATCGGACAACATCACCCGGTTTTATTTTTTTGCCTCTCAAAGTGCAAACCTCACCTCCGACAAGAACATCGCCATTTTGGATGAGTATTTTTGCTTCTCCACCTGTTGAAGCAATTGATGCAAATTTAAGCAGGGAATCGAGTTTGATAAATTCACTTTTTATAAAAACACGTCTGACACCAGGCAAAGCAACGCGTATCGGAAGATTTGAAGAAATAGATTTAGCCATCATATGCCTTTAACCTTACGGGAAGTATCATGTAAAGGAAGTTACTCTCTTCCCCAGCAGGAGATATGATACATGGTGTCACACCGGTATTGAGCTCCAAGTTAACCTTGTCAGCAGGGGCTGCTTTAAGTGCCTCAATCAGGTATTTATCATTAAATCCTATTTCAAGCTCTTCACCGTTACCTTCTATAACACACTCATCACTTGCTTTACCGAGTGCCGATGCAGAGTATAGATTTAAAACCCCATCACCAAAAACACATCTCACCGGGCTCTTTAGTTTATCACTGATGATCAGCGAAACACGCTCGACTGCTGAAATCAATTCGTCCTTTTCCACTTTTATTTGAAAATTGGCCGAATGAGGAATAGAGTTTTTATAATTCAAAAACTCACCCTCAAGCCTGCGTGAAATCAGCAAGGTGTCACCTATGGAAAATAATATATGCTTAGACCCCAGTGTTATTTTGACCATTTCTTCGCCATCAGTCACTATTTTTTCGACCTCTGAAAGCGCAGAACCCGGAACGACAAAACTCAAATCAGAAACATCGGCATTTTCTAAAGGCTCTCTGCGCAGCGCAAGCCTATATCCATCAACAGCAACTATAGTCAGCTCTCCATCACTGGTTTCAAACAATGCACCAGTATGAATCGGTCGTGATTCATTATCGCTAACTGCAAAATTAGTTTGAGCAATCATCTTCTTTAAAAGAGATTCATTAATCTCTAAAAAATCCTGTCCATCAATCGAAGGCAGTTCAGGATAATCTGAAATAGGTGAGCCAAGTATCTCGAATTCACTCATTTCGCTGCTTATTTCGGCAGCATATCCTGAATTGACAGAGATAGTAACATATTGTCCGGGCATTTTTCTTATAATTTCTGAAAAAAGCCTTGCATTGAGAACAATACCTCCGACTACCTCCACTTGTGCAGGTATCGTTGTGACAATACCTGTTTTAAGGTCATAACCTGATATCTTTACACTTTCATCACTTGCTTCCAGTAATAATCCTTCTAACAAAGGCACGGGGCTTTTTGTTGCCGCTGCGCGCATTGCTGTAAGGATTGCAGTCAACAGCAAGAGTTTTTCACAAGAAAACTTCATATTAACTTCCTTTCAGTAAACAACCTGTATTTTTTACAGGTAACAATTAAAAATGGGTAGCTTAATTATATATAGACTGTCTTACTTTCTTTTTTCAATTTATATATAAATATATATTAAAAATATAGTAGCAGCAGTAGTAGTAGAAAATTTTGTGGAAAAAGGAGAAAATGCTTTGCAGGAAATCACTTTTTAAGCAGTGCAGAATGTGGAAAGAATGTCATCTTTTAGAGTTTAACGTGTGACTTATAATTGTTAACATTTTATCAACAAGTAATGTGTGAAAAAATGTGCATAGTCACATAACGCCAATCAGCTTTTAGAATTGATATTTGACGTGATATCTTTCATGATACTGGAGTAGTCTGTGGCACCGCTTGTGGGAGTCTCTCTGAGCAGCGAAATAATTTTACGCTCAGAGTTTATTACTGTTGTGTGGTCTCTACCAAAAATAACACCGGTTTCTTTAAGCGAGAGATTGGTAAGTTTGCGAATGAGATACATCGCTATTTGTCTGGCAAGAGCAGTATCTCTGGTTCTGCTTTGGCTTTTCAGGTCATCGGGTGTTAGAGAATAGTATCTTGCGGTTTCCTCGATGATTGTGTCCGTTGTCGGTAAGGTATCTTTCGAACCCTTGAACATATCTTTAAGACGCTGTGTTACAGAGGCAACTGTTATGTTCTCATCCATGATATCGCGATAAGCAACAATCATTTTGACTGCACCCTCAAGCTGCCTGACATTTGAATTAAGGTTTTCTGCAATATAGTTTGTAACATCGTCTGGCATAATAAATCCAAGCTGTTCTGCTTTGTTTTTTATTATTGCAACACGTAATGCATCATCAGGAGGTTGGATATCGGCAGAAAGACTGGACTCAAATCTGGTCTTTAGCCTATCTTCTAAAAGGCGAATTTCGCTCGGCGGTCTATCTGATGTAAATACGATTTGTTTGCCAGACTCATAGAGTGCGTTAAAGGTGTTGAAAAATTCTTGCTGGGTTTCAATTTTACCACCGATAATTTGGATATCATCTATAAGGAAGAAGTCAGCACCTCTGTATTTTTCACGAAACTCAACCATTCTGCTCTTTTGAATGGCAACAATAAGCTCATTGAGAAACTCTTCACCTTTAACGTAAACAATTTTATAGTGGGGAAACTTAATTGCTATGGAGTGCCGGATTGCGTGCAGCAAATGCGTTTTGCCCAGCCCGGATTCCCCGTATATGAATAATGGATTATAACCTTGCTTTTGCCTGCCTTCACCTACCGCCAAAGCTGCGGCATGAGCAAACTTATTGGAATTACCAACGACAAAGTTTTCGAAAGTGAATTCTTCGATATGTGAATAATCAGAATCATCAACGTCTTCATTCATAGCTTTGAGCCCGTCATCATCAAGTATGATTACTTCAAAATCGCCTGAAAATAACTCCCCGATGGCTCGTTTCAAAATTCCTAAATATTGTTCTTCAATGATGGATTTTCTGAATGTTGACGGAGTGTGTAAAATAAAACGATTATTTGCAAGCTTAACGGGGCTACAATCGAAAAACCAAGTATTTATTGCAGCTTCAGTTAGGTCATTGCTGAGAATACTCAGCACTTTATTCCAGACATCATCTGTGGAATTCATAATCTCTTTTCCCCCTAGCTGACGAGCAACGAATGCCTGTCAGGCGATGGGATTTCATCGCTCACGAGCTCTAAATTCCCATCAGAAATTATTTTCTAACAATGAAAAGTATTGTATCAAAAAAACATGAAAAAATCAAGCAATTTCGAGTATTCGAGCTCCACTTGAGCCGCAAAAAATAAGAAAATTGCATCAAAAAAAAGCGACGAAAAAACGCCTCGCTCCATTTTGACTGGTGCGAAGCGCATTTCATTTCAAAACATGCCACACTTTTTGCCATCTGCATAGGTGCAGTGACATAAGTGCATCGGAGATTCTTTATCCTGATTTCTCAAACAAAGAAACTGAGGATTGTCCGATAGTACAAGCAGCCAGTAACTTATTTTTCCGAGAATGCATTGAGCTGCTTTGTGAGAGCGCTCTTCCTGTGAGCAGCTTTATTTTTATGGATAAGACCTCTGGTCGCCGCACGATCGACTGTCTTAACAGCAGTTTTATACGCGCTTTCGACTGCCTCGCGGTCGCTTCCAGACGCCGCAGCGTCAAACTTTTTGATGTTTGTTTTCATAAGAGATTTGGCCGCTTTATTTCTTGCGGCAGCTTTTTCAGAAATCTGAATTCTCTTCTCTGAGGATTTAATATTAGCCATAGCCTTAGCCACCTCCTCTCTATGACTTAACAAATAAAAGGCATTAACCCCAGGGCAGAGCCCTGGCTCCCGCACTTTGTGCGGGTTGCGCGGCAGAGACCGCGCGGGTTTGAACCTTGTGAAATCTGCGCTCGTTCGGTCATGACCAAGCCGAGCTCGGTCGTGACACTCTCTTCGCTTGATTATAACAACGGGCAAGTTCCTTAATCACTGCACCATCGTCAAATACCACGCAGAAAGCTATGTTACCACTTTACTCTTGCAAATGCAAGCTTTTTTTTTAATTTTGAATATTTCGGGTGTAATGGAATATATATTGTTGTGCAATGCCGGCATAGGGACTAAATATGCTTGGATCGAACCTTTTACCATAATGCTCCGACATCGCTCTTTTCATCCAAACATCGATGGGGAAAGCGTCGAGTTTATTCAAACCAAACAATAAAACGCAGTCGGCAACCTTATCTCCGACGCCATGAAGCGCTTTGAGCTTTTTTCTTGCATGTTCAGAAGTAGCCTGAGCCAAAGAATCAAGATCAATCTCTTTGTTAGCGACAGCACGTGCGGCGCTCAAAATATATTGAGCCCGGTATCCGCAACGCAAAGGAGCCAAATCAGCCTCACATAGAGCAGCAATCCTCTGAGCAGACGGAAAAGAGTAAAAAACAAGGCCATCAAAATTAATTTTGTCGCCAAACTCCATGCTTAAAATAGATATGATCTTTTTTATCCTGGGTATATTATTACACTGTGAAATAATAAAAGAGCACAGTGCCTCCCATTTATCCTGCCTCAGAATGCGAATGCCTGCACCAAACTGCGTAGCCTCTTTCATAAATGGGTCGATACTGAGCTGTTGCCTAATTTTCAAATAATCTTTATCCAAATCAAAGTAACTGCGCCAAACAGTCTCAAAATCCTCAATCGTGCCTGAAATAAAAATGCTGCTTCCCTCGCCACGTAATCTGGCCACGCGCCCCAAAGCAATCCCGGTATAAACGCCGTTTTCATCAGCATCCCACCGGAAACACTGGCCGCACTCAAATGTCTTTTCCAAATTAAAGTCCGCAATTGCTGAAATCTCGACTTCGCCTCCGCGGTCTGAATAATGCAAACTCAATTCCCCCTAAGCGGTCTATAAATCCTAAAAATTCATAATCCTTTAAACTGAAACGATACACTTATTGATTGGAACACCTTGAGCATGAAACTTAATCTCATAATCTGTCATAACGCCAATGGGGCCATCCTTGTGTAGGTCAATGGTCTGTTCAAGCACTGTAAACCCTGCTTGTTCAAACGCGCAAACTGAGTACTCAAAGAGTGGGAGGTTATCTGTCTTAAAATGTATCTGCCCATCCGGACATAAAATCTGACGGTATAGCGCCAAAAAGGCAGGAGCGGTCATTCTCCGCTTTATATGTCTTTTTGCCGGCCAGGGATCACTGAAATTCAGATATATTCTCGAAACCTCACCCGGAGCAAAAAATTTATCCAAATTGTCGGCCAATGCGTTGATGAAACGCACATTTTTCATCTCTTGTTTCTGTGCCAGTTCAAGGGCGATGACCATTACATTTGCAGTCTTTTCCAGTGCAACCAAAAGCACATCCGGAGAGGATTTTGCAGTTTCTACGGTAAACAACCCTTTTCCGCAACCGAGTTCAATATGCAGCTTTTTGAAAGGGTGCTTGCTAAGCCACCTCCCACGATAAGACTCAGGGTCAAGGGTCAACAGGTGAGCGCATCGATCCAAACGCGCATCAAGATTAGGTTTTCTTCGCATTCTCATATAGGCTCTATAAACTCCAGCAATGATTTTTTTATCTCTTCACGCTCATGTTTTGTATAGTATGCATGAAGTGAATTGCTCAGAACGAAGCTGCTAAAAGATGTGCTGCCCAATCCGGATTTAAGGGTACTTAAACTCTTTATCGAAACAGTTTCGTCTTCAGCGGAATAAATCGCAAAAACAGGCACCTTGATTTTTGGCAATAACGCCTTTGTGTGATGCATGAGTTTCTTGAGCTCAAAAAAAGGACTCGCAACATGCCAGATAAGGTGTGAAGATGTAGGAACAGAACTATCGTCTAAATAGGCCGATTTGATTGGATTGCTGCGTTTTGCAAAAATCAACGTCAGCCTCAGCTTCAAAGCTTTTGCAGAAAATAATGTCAACGTGAAAGGACAGGCAATGGAGAAAACACCTCGGATGCCCTCGCCAAACTTTTCAGCGGCACACAGAGCCAGCAATCCACCCATTGAATGACCGACAAGCCAAATATCTGAATACGTGCATGCATGAGATTCGATTTCAGCGTAGACATGATTTTGCAACTGCTGGAACTTAAATGAGCAAAACTCATCCAAAGTGCTGCCATGCCCGGGAAGAAGAAGTTGCAAAGTGCTGAACCCATTATTATATGCAGTTTCTGCCAAGTCATCGAACTGACGAGGAGAGCCCATGAAGCCATGTATAAAAATGACCAAACCTTTTGCGAAATCAGCTTTTAAAGAAAGTGGAGCATGAAGATTACTCAATGGCGATGACCTCCTTTACGGGAGTCGAACCCCCATCGGTTTTACTGCGCAGTTTTTTGAAAAACGTTGAAAGAAGTGAAGCACACTGCTTCGAAAAAATGCCGCCGGTAACCTGCGTGAAATGGCCATAAGGCTCCATAAATAAATTGATAACGCTGCCACAAGAGCCGGTAAGTTCATCGCGTGCACCATAAAAGACTTTATCAACACGTGCCATAATTATTGCCCCGGCGCACATCGGGCAGGGCTCAAGTGTAACATAGAGTGCGCAGCCGTCAAGTCGCCAATCACAGAGCGTCTTGCAAGCGTTGTCTATCGCTTCTATTTCCGCATGAGCAATCGCACTTTTGTTTTTTTCGCGGCGGTTTCTTCCTGTGCCAATCACAACGCCACAAGAATCAACAATGACACAGCCTACAGGTGCTTCTCCGTCTGCACCCGCTTCTTTTGCTAAATTAAGAGCCAATTGCATATAATGTTCATGATCCATTAAGTTTTAAGCCTTTTCAAAACATTGACAAAATATTCAGGCAAATCAGCAGTCAGAACCATTTGCTCTCCTTTTGTAGGATGAACGAATTTGAGTAAACAGGCGTGGAGGCATTGGCTCGATAAGCCTAATTCAGGTTTTTTCATCCCATAAACAGTGTCTCCAAGAATGGGGTGGCCTATATGTGCCATATGAACTCTGATCTGATGTGTTCGGCCGGTTTCGAGGCAACAGCGTACCCGGGTATAGCCCGCATACCTGGAAACGACATCATAATGTGTGATTGCAGTACGTGAATTTTGAGTTGTCACGGCTTGACGTTTTCTATCGATATGATGTCGCCCAATCGGAGCATCAATCGTTCCTGAATCTTTTTTCAAAACACCGCGCACTACAGCATCATACTCCCTCGTGAGTGTCCGTGAGCTGAGCTGCTCAGCCAGAGAAAAGTGAGCGAAATCGTTTTTTGCTGCAATTATAAGTCCGGACGTGTCCTTATCAATACGGTGGACAATACCCGGTCGCTTTACGCCGCCAATGCCCGAAAGGCTGTCGCCGCAATGATAAAGAAGTGCATTTACTAAAGTTCCGTTTGGGTGACCGGGTGCAGGATGCACCACCATTGCGCGCGGCTTATGAACAACAATGACATCGTGATCTTCAAAAACAATATCCAGAGGAATGTTCTGAGGTACCGCAACGAGCTCCATAGGCTCTTCCTGCGTGACAATATAGACATCCCCGGATGATGTCCTGTGGTTTTTGGTAAGCGGCTTGCCTCCAAGCGTTACATTTCCGGAAGTCAGCAGCTTTTGAGCAGTACTTCTGGAAAGTTCCGGAATATTTGAAGCGAGGAACACATCCAGCCGTTCCCCGCTATTTTCACATTCAAGCGTTGAGGTTTTCAAAACATGCTTCACCCTCGTTGTGGCGTAGCGGACGATTGAGGATACTTACATCCATGCGCCTCTGCTACTACTATGATTTGTCGTCCTCAAAGCCATATTCGCGCAAAAGCTCATCGACATCATAATTATCGATAGAACCAAGCTCCAGTTCAAGCGCACTCAAAGCATCAATGGTTGAGTCACTTTTATCTGCTTGTTCCGGTTCATAATATTCCTGCCATGAGGAAGCAACGGCAGGCGAAGAGGCCGCATCATCATGGGTAGATTCGTAAACAGGATCGACGTATTGACTGATTTCCTCAATATCTGGCTCAGAATCCACCCCGGAAAAGGTATTGGCTACAGGATGACCTTCGTTATCGTAAGCCTCTTCATTCTGGGGTAGTTCAAACTCTTCGTAAGGGTCTCTATACTCTTCTTCGTATTCGCCATATTCTTCATGCTGCGTATCAAAATCTTCATCGTCAGAGTCAGAACCTGCATATTCAAACTCCTCTTTTTCCTGTCTGGATTGGCCGACTGAAGAAGATATGAAATGAATACAAAAGGTTATAAAGCCTAATGTGATAAAGATATCCGCAACATTAAATACTGCAAATTGCACAAATTCGAAGTTGAACATATCTATGACATATCCGTAAAGCACTCTATCGATGAGGTTGCCGACCGCACCGCCAAGCACCGCAGCGAGCCCCAATGTGCCCCAGAATCCATCGGTGTAACGCAGTAGAATAAAAATCAAAATTAAACAAGCAACAAAAGATATTGCGACAAGCAACCATCGCTGACCTGCAAAAATACCGAAAGCTGCACCGGTGTTATGAAGGTGTCGAAACTCTATCACACCCGGAATCAGCTCCATGGTATCGAGGAGTCCGATAGTACGAACAACCCAACGTTTGAGAAACTGATCCAGCAGAACGACCAACGCCGAAAATACAAAAACCAACATTTTGGTTACCTCCCTTGAGACACTACGTTGAGGCAACGCGGACAAAGCTCCGGATGCTCCATACTTTTCCCAACATCCTTATCATGTGTCCAGCAACGCGCACATTTTGGTTCAGCGCTTGCTGTAATATTAACGATTACACCGGGGAATTCGGTTGCTTCATATCCGCTACCGCTACCGTTTACAACATGTACACCGGAAACGATAAACAACATCTTTAGGTCTTGGTCTGCAATTTCACTAAAGTCAGCGGCTGCTGTTTGGTTTAGATACAGCGTGACCTCTGCGTCCAGTGATTTGCCCACAACTTTTTCGGCACGAGCAAGTTCCAAAGCCTTGTTAACATCAGTGCGGAGCCTCATGAGCTTGCCCCACATTGCATCCTGCTCAGGCGAGAAAACGCGATCGTTGGACGGTGCCGGCATTGGATTAAACAGGACGCTTGCACTATCAATGCCATTGTGGTGCGGCATGACCGCCCAAATCTCCTCAGGAGTAAAAGCGAGTAGCGGTGCGAGCATACGTACAAGTGCGTCAAGAATTATATATATGACTGTTTGCGCACTTCGGCGCGGCAGCCCGTCGGTAACATCACAGTAGAGCCTGTCTTTTATGATATCGAGATAGAAGTTGGACATATCGACTGTGCAGAAATTATGTATGGCATGATAAATGGTATGATATTCATACCGATCATAGGACGCTCTGACACTTGTAATCAGCTTATTCAGGCGTGCAAGAGCCCACCTGTCCAGCTCAGGCATCAGGGAGATATCTACAAGATTATCAGTATCAAAGCCGCTTAAATTGCCGAGGATAAAGCGAGCAGTGTTACGGATTTTAAGGTAAATATCGGACAGTTGCTTCAAAATATCTTTTGAGATTCTCGTATCGACCCGATAATCAGTGGAGGCGACCCATAGACGCAATATATCTGCACCATAATCCTTTATGACCTCCTCAGGAGCAACGGCGTTCCCCAGAGATTTGTGCATGGCCTTTCCCTCGCCGTCAACAGTCCAACCATGTGTAATGATTCTTTTATATGGTGCAACCCCATTTGTTGCGATACTTGTGAGCATCGACGACTGAAACCAGCCTCTGTATTGGTCTCCGCCTTCGAGATATATATCGGCAGGAAAGCTCAGATTGGGGAAGCTTCCGGAACTCAGAACATCGGCATGAGTCGAACCTGAATCAAACCAACAATCAAGCGAGTCAGAGCCACTTGTAAAGCTTCCTTTGTTGCAATGTGGGCAGGCAAAGCCATCAGGCAGAATCTCATTTGCATCTAACTCATACCAGGCATTCGAGCCTTTGCGTGCAAACAACTCAGCAACGACCTCGATGGTCTCTGGTGTACATACGGGCTTTTCACAATCATTGCAATAAAATACAGGAATCGGCAACCCCCAGTGACGCTGGCGAGAAATACACCAGTCAGAACGCTCTATAAGCATTGACTTCATGCGCTCTTTGCCCCATTCGGGAATCCACTGGATACCTTCACAGGAGTTTACTGCTGCATCTTTCATAGCCTCAACGGAGGCAAACCATTGCTCGGTTGCGCGGAATATAATGGGATTTTTACAACGCCAGCAGTGTGGGTATGAGTGCACTATTTCCTCAGAGGCAAAAAGTGCGCCGCTTGTTTTAAGATCTTCTATGATAGAGACGCCGGCTTTCGAATAAAACATCCCGGAGTATTGGAGCGCCTCCTCCGTCATGATACCGCGGTCATCGACGGGGGTAATCATTTTGAGTTGCTTGTATTTGTTACAGACGATAAAGTCATCAACGCCATGACCGGGCGCGGTATGGACACAGCCTGTACCGGCATCTATGGTTACGTGATCGCCGAGGATAACAAGCGATTCGCGGTCATAAAATGGGTGCTGCGCTGTCATAAGCTCAAAAGCCGAGCCGGGCAGTTTTTTGAGTACGTTGAACTGCTCAATACCCGCCTCTTTAAAGACTTTTTCAGCAAGCTCAGAAGCTACTATATAAACCTCGCCTGCGGATTCGCAAACAGAATACTCGATTTTAGGGCCAAGACTTATGGCCAGATTGCCGGGCAAAGTCCAAGCAGTGGTTGTCCAAATGAGAATATTTGCATTTTCTGCCCCTGAAATCCCATCCAAAACGCCTTTTGAATCTTTTATCCTGAATTTGACATATATGGCTGTACATGAGGCATCGGCATATTCGATTTCTGCCTCAGCAAGCGCAGTCTCATCATGTGGACACCAATAAACAGGCTTGAGGCCTTTATAAATATAGCCTTTTTCATACATCTTGCCAAACACGCGGACTTCCTCGGCCTCAAAAGACGGAGCCATAGTCAAATAGGGGTTATCCCAGTCGCCGATAACGCCAAGCCGCTTAAACTGATCACGCTGCCTGTCTACATAGTCTGCGGCAAAAGCCTGACAGGCATTGCGAAATTCGGGAATCGACATCTTTTTTCTGTCGAGTTTGTTTTTCTTTATTATTGCACTTTCTATAGGCATTCCGTGGTTATCCCACCCGGGGACATAAGGAGCATTGTAGCCGGACATGTTTTTTTCACGGACGATGATATCCTTTAGAATCTTATTCATCGCCGTACCAATGTGTATATCGCCGTTTGAAAACGGCGGGCCATCATGCAAAATAAATTTGGGCTTTCCCTCATTTTTCTCCATCAAGATTTCATAGATTTTATGCTCATAGAACCCTTTGAGTAGTTCGGGCTCACGTTTAGGGAGCCCGGCACGCATGGGAAAATCCGTTTTTGGCAAATTGATAGTTGAATTATAGTCCTGAGACATTTAATTACTCCTTCTGCTGTGCTGCTTTGTCCAATAAGTAAAGTAAACGATGAATGACTCGTGTTGTGTTTACTCAGAACGCAGGGGCGATTGGAAACCGCCCGCTTTGTTTTTGGACTATGTAGAGTAGGGTCATGAACCTACCCTGATTTATTAGGTAAGCGATGATTAATTCCGCTCCTGCCGAGCCTAGTCTTTGTCGAAATTAGCGCCGAATTTAAGGTCGTCAAAATCAAACTTTGGTCTCGGTGATGTAGCGGCTGGGGGGTCATCGCCAAATGCTTCTGCATCATCGTCAAATTCATGTCCTTGTATGGGTTGAGTTTGTCCATTTGGCTCAGGTGAGTCGGAGGTGAGTTTACCGACGGCGTTGTCGATTTGATTGGCGACATCGGAGATCTGCTCCTCCTGAGTTGGTTTAGGGACTGGATCCGGCCTTACTGCGCGACGCGCAGCCTCCAACTTAGCTAAAAACTCAGAATGTTTTTGCATAATAGCTTGCGACAATTTTATGTATTTGGCTGTTTCTTTGGCTGCAATGGTTAACTTGGCCTCTTCGTCGGCCACACGTTTAGTAACCTCAGCAAGCTTCAACCGAGCCTCTTCATCTACGCTCTTTAGTGTCAGCTCTTTCTTTTTGTTGGCTTCGACAGTTATTTCCTCACCCATTTTTTGGGCAGCCAAAAGAGCCATTCTCATTGCGTCCTCAGTTGAACGATATTCTTCAACTTTTTCAACAAGAACTTTCAACTTGCCTTTCAGTATGGCATTTTCTTTATACAATGCAGCGTAGTCTGCAGACATAGATTCAAGGAAGTCGTCAACTCCCGTCATATCGTAGCCGCCAAAAACAGCCTTGACAAATACTTTATCGGTTATTTCCTGAGGAGTAAGCATTTCCCACGATCCTTTCGGTTTCCATTTAGTTGTGATAAAACAAAGTGAGCGTCTCTAACGAGCTAAGCGGCGGTAAGCCAAAATCCCTGTGCACGGAGCACAGGTGCCGGCACTAAAAATATAGACCGTTATTTTCCAGCTCGTCAATGAGATCACCCAATAAATCAACGTTGTAGGGTGTGATCAAATAAGTATTGACAGCGACTTTTTTGATTTTTCCGTCCTGTGCATAGGCAACACCGCTGAGAAAATCAACGAGCCGACGGGCAATGTCTTTGTTGGTCTGCTCAAGATTGAGCACCACTGTGCGCCTTTCGCGTAAATGGTCTGCTATTTCCGCAGCAGTTTCAAACTTCTCCGGCTTTACAAGCACAACCTGCAACTGCGCAGTTGCATGGATATTCACGACCTTATTGCTGCTGGCTGTCCGTTGTTCTCCAAATTCGCCGTAGGAACTTCTCGCTTGTGCAGTTGTTTTTGGAGGTGGCGGCAAATCGTCCGATGCTCTGGGTTGAAAATCCTCGAAATCATCCTCATCATCGTAAGGCTTAGTCAGCTTTTTTAGTTCATTAAACAATCCCAATTTTGGAATCCTCCCTTAATCCTTCTAAGTCAGCTCATCGCGCTCCAAAGATAGCAGAGCCTATCCGCACCATGTTTGAACCTGCCCGAATAGCGTCAGCATAGCTGTCGCTCATCCCCATAGACAGAAATCGCACACGGGTATTATCATATTTTTCTTTACTAATGTCAACAAAAAGCTTCAACATTGCGTCAAAATAGTAACAATTTCTTTCATTTTCTTCATAAATTGGCGGAATAGCCATCAAACCGAGCATATTTATTCCGTCAGTTTTTGAAATAAGTTCTAATATTTCGTCCATCTGTTCAGGCAAAATGCCGGACTTTTGCGGTTCCTTGCCTATGTTCACCTCTATAAGGATATCCTGAGTGATGCCAAGAGACACTGCTTTTTTTCCAATAAGCTCAATAAGCGCAGGGGAATCGACTGACTCAATAAGGTCACAGACGCCGACGATTTGTCTGACTTTATTAGATTGCAAACTCCCGATAAAGTGCAAGGGAGCCCCCTGATAAGCGCCGCTTTCATTTTTGGCAAGCATTTCTTGAACACGGTTTTCGCCGACAGCATCAACTCCTGCCAAAATAGCTTCTCGAACCTCAGTTGCGTCTCTAGTCTTTGATGCCGCAATGAGTTTTATAGCATCCGGGTCACGCCCTGAATGGAGTGCAAGGGTTGCTATTTCCTCGCGGATACGTTTAATGTTTTCAGATATGATAGAATTTCTTTGCATTTCATCCTCACAAACTACATTTCGCTCTGCTCGCCTGAAAGCGAACATCCACTCCGTTTTGTCGCTCGTCCGCTCAGAGCCCGACGCGCTCCGCAGGGCTCATTTTTGGGTTAGTCGAGGGTTTATACGGGTGCGGCGCGCACATGGTGATTCATTATATCAAAATAATCGAATGTTGTCTGCTGTAATTTTATGTTTCAATATCATGGTGGTGTATGGTACAATATCTGTCTATGAAACTGATTGGAGTATGAAATTTGAACCTGAGAAATATAGCAATAATAGCACATGTTGACCATGGGAAAACAACCCTGGTCGATGAAATGTTGTCACAGGCGGGTGCATTTCGGGAAAATCAAAATGTTGCTGAACGAATCATGGATTCGGGCGATATCGAGCGTGAGCGGGGTATTACAATACTGGCAAAAAACACGGCAATACGCTGGGGCGGCACAAAAATCAACATAGTTGATACCCCCGGCCATGCCGACTTCTCAGGCGAAGTTGAGCGCATCTTGAAAATGGTTTCCGGTGTGCTTCTTCTGGTCGATGCCGTTGAAGGGCCAATGCCGCAGACAAGATTTGTGCTCAGTCGAGCCCTTGAACTTGGACACAAGACAATCATTGTGGTAAACAAAGTCGATAAGCCCGAAGCGAGAATTTATGAAGTAGTTGACGAAATACTGGAACTACTCATGGATTTGGATGCGACTGATGAACAACTGGATTCTCCCATAATATTTTGCTCAGGACGTGCCGGAACAGCATCTCTTGCTCCGGAAGATGCCGGAAGCGACCTGGTTCCGCTCTTTGACACAATCCTGAGTTATGTGCCAGAGCCCGAAGTTACACATGAGGGGCCAACCCAACTGTTAGTCAGCTCCATAGATTACAATGACTATGTGGGACGCATAGGCATCGGGCGAATTGAGCGGGGAACCGTTTGTGTCGGGCAAGAGGTCATGGTATGCAATCATGATGACGATTCAGAGCCGTATAAAGCAAAAATCGTCAATTTATATGAAATAGAGGATCTCCGTCGTGTGCCGACTGACAGTGCGGATGCAGGAGAAATCATTTGCTTTAGTGGGATAGAGAATATCACAATCGGTGATACCATATGCGACCCTGCATGTGTTGAAGCGCTGTCATTTGCGCGAATCTCCGACCCAACAGTAGAAATGACTTTTTCAGTAAACAACTCTCCGTTTGCCGGGCGAGAAGGCAAATTTGTAACGAGCCGCAATATTCGCGATCGCCTGCACAATGAACTTTTGCGTGATGTTTCACTACGTGTGACGGACACTGATTCAACCGAAAGCTGGAATGTTTCTGGACGCGGAGAAATGCATTTGTCGATTTTGATGGAGACGATACGCAGAGAGGGCTACGAGTTTCAAGTCTCGACACCAAGAGTGCTGTATAAAGATATTGATGGGGTACGCAACGAACCGCTGGAATGCCTTATTTGTGATGTCCCCGAATCATCGGTGGGAGCGGTTATGTCAAAAATGGGGCAGCGCAAAGGGGAGCTTCGCCATATGAGTGCTGTCGGAAACAGGATGAGATTGGAGTTCATAGTGCCTTCCAGAGGCCTGTTTGGATATCGAAACGAATTTTTGACCGACACGCATGGCGAGGGTGTGATGTCTTCGGTTCTTGAAGGGTATGCTCCATATAAAGGTGAAGTTACTCGCCGACACAATGGTTCGATGGTTGCATTTGAATCGGGCGAGGCTGTGGCATATGGGTTACACAATGCGCAGGAGCGTGGAATGCTGTTCATCGGCCCAGGGACTCCGGTATATGCAGGTCAAATAGTCGGTCAAAGCGCAAAGGGGGAAGATGTCTCGATTAATGTGTGTAAGCGAAAGCAGCTTACCAATATTCGTGCATCAGGTAGTGACGATGCCTTGCGTCTGACTCCGCCAATCATTATGAGCATGGAACAAGCGCTTGAATTTATAGCAGATGATGAGCTGCTTGAAATAACGCCAAAAAGCTTGCGGTTACGCAAGCGTGAGCTTTCGCATGAGTTACGTATGAAAAAGCGGAAAGATAAGTGAGTGGGCGGACAATGAATTAAGCGTTGAGAATTGAGAGAGGAGAGTTGGGCGTTTGCCTTTCATTCTCTCTCCATTCAAAACGACCTACGACCTGCTTTTCTGCGCGTCCTCGTAGGGGCGAACTGCGTTCGCCCGTCCGTATGAATATTGCTTATCTTGCATAGAGAAGCGGCCTGCCGGCAGCCCTACTTTTCTGCTTGCACAGAAAAGTAGGCAAAAGATGCACCAAA
>WQUY01000015.1 GCA_009781855.1 Oscillospiraceae bacterium
CATACAACCCGGTAAATCAGGATAGCAGATGAGAAAACTCTCGTCATCATCTCTTTCGATAGTGAAAGGGTATTTGAGATTCATGTAATAGTCTAAATTTTTCATTTTTCTGCCTCCAATTGGTCGATAATCCGGATTACTTGCTTTATGTATATCTGATTTATAGGGGTGTCCTTTGGAATGGTGATTCTGTAAATGCCTTTGTGATACGTATAGTGGCTTGAACCGCCTCTTGGAGCAGTTTCTTTGAAGCCTATAGTAGCGTAGTAATTTTCGGATTGCTTCAAAGCGTACGCTTTTTGGATTGTTGCGAACGGACATCAACAATTTTTCATGCTTACTCAAATTGATACCTCCATCTATTACTAACAACATTTTACCACGACGTCATATATAGCGTCAAGCGTGAGTTTGGAGACAGGGCAATAGAATGTTGAGACACAGCGCAATGAAGTTGAGGCATTGAAAAACGTTAAGAGCGCATATTTGCCTCAAGTGCTGGACTTTCTGGTTGAAGATGATCCGAAATGACTGGCTGAGGTATGCCCCTAGCAACTACCCTCCCATACGTAACAAACTGTTGTGCTTTTTGTGTTTCACACCTGTGCAGATTATGGTACAATCATTGTAATGCATATACAATTTGTCATTTGGGGGGGAGCAACATGAGCAAACAAATTACAGGTAAGCTATATGATATTCAGGGATTCTCCGTCCATGACGGGCCGGGCATACGGCTGACGTTGTTTTTAAAAGGCTGCCCTCTGCGTTGCCCGTGGTGTCACAGTCCGGAGTCATTGGCATTTCACACAGAGCTGAATTGGATGGGGATCAAATGCATTGGCATTGAAAAATGCGGGCGTTGCTTAGGCGCATGTCCTTCTGGGGCAATTTCACCCGGCGGCAAGAGGCCTATCCTCGGCGGAGGCGATGAAGAGATTCAGCTTGTTACCGTTGACCGTAAAAAATGCGGCAATTGCAGTGCTTGTGCCGATGTTTGCCCCACGAAAGCGCTCTACATGTGCGGAACAGATTATACCGTCGATGAGATGATGCAGCGCGTGCATCGCGACAAGCCGTTTTTTGAAAAATCGGGCGGTGGGATTACCATTTCAGGCGGCGAATGTCTTTGTCAGCCCGAATTTGTGCTAGAGCTTCTAAAACGTTGCAAAACTGAGGGTATTCATACGGTCGTAGACACCTCGGGATTTGTGCCATGGAAGACGATTGAATCCGTACTTCCGTATACTGATTTATTCCTCTATGACATTAAGGGCATGGACAGCGCACTGCATAAGCAAGTCATCGGCGTGCCCAATGAGCTGATACTGGAAAATGCGCGAAAGATTGCCGACAGAGGCGGGAAATTTCAAATCAGAATCCCTGTTTTGCCAATGTATACGGATTCTGCTGAAGTTTTTGACGCAATTGGCAAGTTTATACTTACACTTGGTGATGCAGTCCAGGTTGTGCAAATTTTGCCATATCACAACCTTGGTACTGCAAAATGGGAGCGGCTGCAAACCTCTGCGCCGGTGTTTGCGGCGGAAGTGCCATCCGAGAATTTGATTCAGGCGCGGAAAAAACAGCTCGAAAGCATGGGGCTGAACGTAGTTGTACATTAAATAGGAGGCAGTTAAATGTATACGATTAAACCAATCACGGAACGTGTCCGGAAAATGCGTGAGCAGTATCGCGAGACCCAGCCGGCGATATGCACATCGCGCTATAAGCTTATTACTGAATTTTACATGGCTAACCGGGATATGATTGGCAGTCTTAAACGTGCGAAAAATCTGCACAACATCTTGTCGCATATAGCGATACGTATCGACAGTGGAGAAGTCATCGTCGGTGCGCAGTCAGGAACATACCGAGCCTGTGCGCTTTATCCGGAAAACTCTGTCGCATGGCTGAAAGAAGAGGTTGAAAGTGGGTTTATCTCCACACGAGATATTGACCCATATATTCTGGCGGAGGATGACCGCGATTATATCCTTGGCACAATAGATTTCTGGATGCAAGAATGCATGAGCGCGAAGGCAGATGCGCAGCTGCTTGACGAATACAAGTCGATTGCGGGAAATGGCGTAACGCCATTTGGTCCGGTCGGCCAGGCACAGGCCCCTGTCGGGCATTTCTGCACAGGATATAATACAGCGATACGCAAGGGCTTTGCGGCCATCAAGACAGAAGCTGAAGCGAAGATGAGAGCGCTCATTGATGATGCGCTCCCCGGTGCAACGATGGAGCAGTATCATTTCTATCGCTCGATAGCCATCGTTTGTGATGGAATTATAATATATGCAAAGCGCTATGCCGCACTTGCCGCAGAGATGGCAGAAAATGAGCGAGATCCGGACAGAAAAGCTGAACTCATCTCAATGGCAGAATGCTTAAATCACACCGTAGAGCAGCCCGCAAGAAATTTTCATGAGGCGGTGCAATGCTTATTTTTATACCAGACTGCGCTGTGTTTAGATGCGAACATGCACGGTATGAGCTTTGGTCGTGTGGATCAATACTTGGGTGATTTTTATCACGCAGATATAGAGTCCGGACGCATTACCCCCGAATATGCGCAAGAACTGATGGATTTGTTTTACTTAAAGGTTGCCGAGATGAATAAACCATGGGGATATCGCCAAACCATGTCCGCCCCGGGATATACGTCGGGACAGCTGATGACACTCGGCGGGCTTGATAAGGATGGCAATGATGCGACTAATGGTGTGACTTATATGATGCTGCAATCTGCCGGAAGACTGCTCCTGCATGACCCGCCGCAGGCTCTGCGTATTCATAAGAACACTCCGGAAGCATTGTGGGAGGCGGCGATTGAAACGACGAAACTTGCCGGAGGTGTTCCATCATTTGAAAACGATGATGTAATCATCCCGGCCTTGATGAGCCGTGGACTTTCACTTGAAGATGCGCGTGACTATTGCCTTATTGGTTGCGTTGAACCTGCAGGTTGTGGGACTGAATGGCCTGCCTGCGGTGGTGTTGGAACCGAAAGCTTTATGAATCTGGCCGCTGCGCTGATTCTTGCAATCAACGATGGACACACAGCAGTGCCTATGCTCAATGGATTTGTTCCGGCGCCCCTGGGGTCGCCGAATCCGAGAGTTGGCATCAAAACAGGCTACCTCTATGAGATGACCGATATTGACCAAGTAAAACAGGCCTTTAGAGCCCAGCTTGAATATTTCATCAAATGGCACACCATGATTATCAATAGCTTTGAATACACTGCACGAAACGTTTTGCCGCAGCCGCTGGTTTCCGCGACGATGGCGGGTTGTATGGAAAGCGGCAAAGATGTCATGTGGGGCGGGGCAAAATATAATTCCACTGGCAATGCCGGAGTGGGCATAGGCAACGTCGCCGATGCACTGAACATCATCAATCACTGCTGCTTCCAAAAAAATATCTGTACCACGCGTGAGATGTACGATGCGGTTATGAATAACTGGGAGGGCTACGACGATTTGCGCGCATATATTTTAAATGAAGCGCCGCACTTTGGTAACGGACTTCCCGAATGTGATGGGTATGCCGAGTTTGTAGGAAAGTGCTTCTCCGACACGGTAAATGCACTCACGGGGCCGAGAGGGCGATATTCGGCGGGACTGTATCCTGTTACGATTAACGTCGCTTTCGGTGCGGCGACGATTGCAACCCCGGACGGGCGCATGAAAGGGGAACCACTTGCTGACGGTATCGCCGCGCCACAGGGGTATGATACAAATGGCCCGACGGCACTGATCCGCTCCGTTTCGGTCATTAACCAAGGCGACTTCCCGAACGGTACGCTTATGAATCTTAAATTCCACCCAACCGCGCTCAAAGGGGCTGATGGATGGAAAAAGCTTTCACTACTCATGCAAACATATTTTGATATGGGTGGCATGGAATTGCAAATCAATGTCATCAGCACAGAGACGCTGCGGGATGCGCAAAAAAACCCGGAAAAGCACAAGGACTTGGTCGTGCGCATTGCTGGATTTTCGTCGTATTTCGTCGAGCTCCATCCATCAGGGCAGGCGGATCTTATTCGCCGCACCGAGCTTGCAATGTAAAAACTGATGGGAGTTTGGCTCCCGTCAGCTAAAAAAGGACGGCTACTCAAATAATGGGTAGTCGTCCTTTCGTGATGAGCGTTGCCTTGTTAAATGTTACAGCCTGCCAATGTCATTTGCGATGTGAAATGCCGGACGCGTGGCTTCAGTGATATTGTTAGGAACCAGGCAGTCGCCGATTTGATGAAACTCCGGAGCCAGATAGCGCAGAGCATCGGCTTCATCTCTGAGCGGAATCTGCCCAACGGCACAGACAATAGTGTCAGACTCAATCGTCCGCTGACCATCCGAATCTTCGACCACAACGCCTCGCTCAGTTATTTCGACAGCCTTTGTGTTTAATTTCACGGATACGCCGCGCCGCTCAAGTTCAAGCCGTATTGCAAGTCCGTGAAGCATGTTGCCGCCATCATTGAGTTGTGGGTTCATTTCCACAATAGTGACATCGTGACCAAGTCCCGCGAGATATATCGCAAGTTCTGTTCCAACGAGACCGCCACCAAGTATAACGACTTTGTTACCTGCTTTTGGAGCATTGCAGTACATCTCATCCGCACTGAGCACATACTTGCGGTCTATGCCCGGGATGTTTGGAATCCATGGGCGGGCGCCGAGTGCCGCGATAATAACATCCGGTGCCAGCGACTTCACAAGTTCTGGCGTGGCTTCGGTATTTAGCCGCACATCAACACCAGCGGCGGTTGTTGCTGCCGCTTGACGCGTGAGATATCCAGTGAGATTTTTCTTAAATGGAACATGATGCTCACAGTTTAGCACGCCGCCGAGCTTGTCCGCTTTTTCGCACAGAGTTACCTCATGCCCGCGACTTGCCGCCGTAATCGCCGCTTGCATACCACCGACGCCGCCGCCTGCGACAAGCACTTTTTTCTTGATTACGGGAGGCAGTGCCCGGTCGCAATCCAATTCATGCCCGACATGGGGGTTTATGGGACAGAGGAATTGACCTTTCAAAATATGACTTGAGAAACAAGACATACATCGCATACATCTGTTAATCTCATCCGCGCACCCAAGCCGTGCTTTAAGTGGTAGGTCGGGGTCAGCGATAAGACCGCGTGCGATTTGGATGACATCAGCTTGCCCGGATGCGATGATTTCTTCCATATGCGCAGGATCAACCAAAGCGCCTACGGTTGCCACCGGGGTTTTTACATGCTTTTTTATCTCTGCTGCATAGTGTACATTGACCCCATCCTGCAAAAACATGTCGGGATGCGTCACGGTAAAGACTTCCCAAACTTCGTGGCTTCCGGCAGAAACATGAATAAGGTCGAGGTGTCCGTCTAATTGCTTGGCTATCGCGATGCCTTCATCGAGGTCATATCCTTTGGGATTGCACTCAGAGCCGGATATGCGCATTTCGATAGGGAACTTAGGGCCAACAGCTTTGCGCACAGCCTTGCATACATCCACGGCGAAGCGACAGCGGTTTTCCACTGAGCCGCCCCATCTGTCAGTGCGTCTGTTTGTAACAGGTGACATAAACTCGGTGAGCAACCAGCCGTGACCGCCATGGATTGTCACCATGCCAAAACCGCAACGTTTTGCCCAGGCTGCTGCATCGGCGTATTGCTGTACGACCGCGGATATCTGCTCTTCGGTCATTGCCTCAGCCTCGTGCCCGTCTTTCGTTGTGTACGCCATCGGCCCATAAATTTTATGGCCATCCGCTGCTGATGAACGGGCGTTGCTTCCGCTATGCGAAAGCTCAATCGCCGCAACAGCCCCATGTCGCGTAATAGACTCCGACAGCCGTGTCATTGCGGGCAATCCTGCCGGGTTATCGAGTGCGAGATGCCCGTAATTAAACCGTCCGTGCGTTGAGCAGATTACAGCATCGCCCACACAAACGGATGCAGCCCCGCCACTGGCCTTTCGCTCATAATACGCGTTGGTTTCCGGTGTCGGGAAATGCTGTGATGTCATATAAGCAGTCCCGGTTGGAGATGCGAAAATGCGGTTTCGAAAAACGGTGTTGGCTAGAGTTATTGGTGAAAACAAGTTAGGATATTTGATCATGCCAAATTTACCTCTTTTTGAGTTTTGGGTCGAGTGCATCACGCAAGCCATCACCCAGCAAGTTGAAAGCAAGCACCGTCAACATGATGAATATACTTGGGAAGGTCATGAGCCACGGAGATGTGCGTATAAAATCTCTGCCGGCTGAAACTAAAGTTCCCCATTCCGGTGCGGGTACAGGAACACCAAATCCCAAGAACGACAGCGATGCACCCACGATAATCGCGATGCCCAGACTTGCGGTAATTGTAACAATGAGCGGTGCAAAGCTGTTGGGAAGAACTTGCGTAAATACAATACGAATATTGCTCAGTCCAACTGCTTTTGCCGCCTCAACAAATTCTTGGCCGCGAACTGTAAGTACGGCAGCCCTTGTTATTCGGATGAAAATAGGTATAGCATTTACCCCGACAGCTATAATAAGGTTTTGAAGGCTTTGGCCTAGTACAATGACAATAACCATTCCGAGCAGTATGCTGGGGATTGATGCCAGGATGTCGGATGCACGCATGATAATATCATCTATAGCCCCGCCATAGAACCCTGCGACAGCACCGAAAAAGATTCCAATAAGCGCGGCGATTCCTACCGAGCCAAATCCGATGGCTATAGAGTATCGTGTTCCATAAATTGTGCGCAGGAACAGGTCACGCCCCATATTGTCGGTACCGAATAAGTTCTGTGCGCTGGGGGGATGGAAGCGTTGTGGACTGGTCGCGGTGACAGACTCAAAGCTGATAAACAGCGAGCCGATAAAAATGATGAACAAAAGCCCAACGATGAAAAGACCTGCCATTGCACTCTTACTTTTTTTCATGTTGTGGAAAATTTCAACCACATGGCTGCGCTTCTTATATTTCTTTGAAACAAGCGTATCCCCATTATCTGTTGATTGATTGACTTGCACTGAAGCATGTGTGGTGGCGGCTTTTGGCACATCTTCGGATTGTGCTGAAACGTAAACTTGAGGCTCTGGCTCAGCCACAATAACCTCTACCTCTTGGGCAGCAGGAGTTTCAGTGATTTTTACATCCGGCACGGACGCAGGTTTGTTGAGATGGATTACAACCTGAGGCGGTGCTTTTTCCGCACGCTTCTTATTGCGCCTCTTTCTTTTAGCACCGACGACGTACTGCGCCTTGATTCTTGGGTCAACAAGCACATATGATAAATCAACGAGCAGCTGTAGCAAAACGTAAAGCACTGTCGTCATTATTACTGCGCCGGTAGCTGTTGTAACATCACGCGCCATAACCGCGTCAACGGTCATACGCCCAACGCCCGGCCAAGCGAACACAACCTCAATGACGGCAGAACCCGCAATCGAAATGCCAAGAGAATTTCCTACTGTAGTCAGTATTGGAATCCATGCATTACCCAGTGCGTGTTTTCGAATGACAGACTTTTCCGGCACGCCTTTTGCCCGTGCTGTGCGCAAATAGTCTGAACTCAAAACCTCAAGCATACTGGAACGTGTCTGTCTTGTGGATGCAGCCATGAGCATAAGGCCACTACACACACCCGGTAGGATAAGGCTTCTAAACCCATCTCGATTTCCCGCAGCGGGAAGCCACTGGAGTTCATGAGCGAATATCAGTATCAACAAAAGCCCCAGGAAAAAGCTCGGCATAGACATGCCTATCATCGTAAACGATGTTGTCAAAGTATCTATAAGTTTTCCTGCTCGTCTTGCGGCGAGTATCCCCATCGGAATAGAAATACTCAGGCCGACAACGAGGGAGGCAAGTGTCAATATTAAGGTGTTGGGCAGTCTGTCAATGTAAGTGTTCCACACACTGATCCCCGTGGTATCAGATACACCCAAATCTCCTTGCACAAGGTTTAGCATGTACCTCCAATACCTGTAAATCATTGGCCTATCGAGGTTAAACTGCGACCTAAGCTCTGCGATTTCCTCTTCAGTCATTACCCCGGTAATCATGTTGTCAACAATTGTTCCGGGTGCTGCCTCCATGAGCGCAAATACGATGAAAGACACGACGATAAGCAATGGAATCAGCCATAGGATACGTTTTATCACATAGCGAATCAACTGATATGCCCCCTCTTTGTTTTTTATTTAGTTTGACCGGGGCTGCACAGCCCCGGTTAAACTTTGTTCACAGTCAATCAGACTTCAAAAGCGAAGACCTAATCCAAAACTCTGTGAATATTTCTCATGCAGGCAAAATCTCCGAACATGAAGTCGATTCCTGCAACGCCTCTTACACATGCCGCTGCGTTGACCAAGAAGAACAGGTTAAATCCCGGGGGATCCTCTGCCATAATTTCTTGCATACGGAGGTAATGAGCTCTGCGTGCATTTAAATCATCGATGCTGCGTGCATCTTCAATCATCTGTGCGATTTCAGGATTGTTGTACGAAATTCTGTTTTGGCCGCCAAATGGCAGGAATACTTGAGCTACCGAGCCTGCGTTAGGAGTGACAGCGCCGACCCATATAATCATCTGGGATTGGTTGTTATCAAACGTTACGTAAGATGCAAGGCCTGCCGGATCCATAGCATTAATCTCAATATTTAGTCCGATTTGCTGCAATTGAGCTTGGACAACCTCTGCTGCTGTGACGTTTGTGGCAATCGCTGTTGCCAGTTCAACGGTTTCACCGTTCCAGACAGAACGCTCAAGATATGCTCTGGCTGCGTCAAGGTCGAATGGAACAATCGGGATATCATTGTTTCTGAACTCTGTCAAGCCCCAAAGGGTTCCGGTTGTTTCAGGAATAGCGAAATCGCCTCTTGCAACTGCGGCAATTTCTTCTCTATCGATGGCAGAAGCCACTGCTCTTCTGAAGTACAAGCAGCTCGCAAGCTCATCCGATTGGTTGAAGCCAAGATAATTCATGACAACGGGGCTCCATCTGTACACAACAAAGTTTTCTGTGTCTGCTTCAAGTATAGGTAGGTCAACGAAAGAAATTGAGAAACATACATGACTTTCTTCATTTTGAAGCATTGTAAATCGGGTGCTTACTTCCGGAACAAAACGCAGAACTAAATCTCTCGTAATCGCAGGGCCATCCCAGTAAGCATCATTGCGTGTCAGCGCCACATAGTCGTTTGTTGAGAAAGAGCTGACTGTGTACGGGCCGGTTCCAATCCAGGAGCCGGTTTCAGCATTCTCGGTCATGGCTCTTTCGTTAAGGATTCCGGCTGACGCAGCAGCCATCTCGAACAAGAAGTCAACATTTGCTGAATTGAGCGTTATTTCAACAGTGTGCGAATCAAGAACATTTACATTTTGAACGTCACGCCATCTGTCAAAAGCTATAGTTCCGGGATGCGCCTGCGCTATTTGCACAGTAAATGCGACGTCCTCGGCTGTGAAGTGGTCTCCGTTGTGGAAGTAAACATCATCGCGAAGATGGAATATAAATGTTTGGCTATCAGCGGTTTCCCATCTTTCCGCGAGCATTGGGCCATATTGCCCTTCGCCAAGGAAGCGAACAAGTCTGTCATAGATGAGGTTGTACACCCAAATTGTTGATGACGGGGACCCGGCCGGAGACAGCGGATTGACAACAGCAATCGGATTGTTGTCAACGATAATGTCTAAGAAGTCGGCAAACTGTGCACCTTCAGGTGGCGGAGCAGTGGGGTCTGGTGCAGGAGCTGTAGGAGTACCTGGCGCTGCCGGCTCTGTCGAACCCGCAGGAGTATCTGGTGCTGCGGGTCCGGCAGGCGAACAGGCAGCAATCAGCCCCAAGCACATGACTGTCACGATAAACAGGGCGAGTATGCGTGTAGTTTTCTTTTCCATTTTACATTCTCCTTTGTTATTTATGGTGTCGTGATTCCTGAATCTGTTTTTATGAAGCGAGAAACAGATTCTTTTTCCACTTTACACTACTCACTTTTGCGCATACGCGGAATGAGCGCTTAAAACAATTTCTTGAATCGGGAAACGCTTGGGGCAATGCTTGTTACACAGTCCGCACCGCAAGCAATCTATCGCTCCGTGTCGGTCTATGTTGTACTGAAGCCTTGGCATCTCTGAATTTGAGAACATCTGCTCATCGTTGACAAGCTCAATAATGCGCGGAGCATCAATCCCTGCGGCACAAGGCATACAGCAATAACACGTCGTGCAAAGATATGCTCTGTTTGCATAATACGCATCTCTGATTTTTGCTGCATCCAACGACGCCCACACATCCAGTGTTCCGGGAATAACAGCTTCGGCGTATGCAAAACATTTTTCCGCATGACCGATGGTTGGGCATTCAGATTCTATAGACAATTGTGCTGATGAGACTTCTTCAAGAGCCAACACCCACTGGATACACCGTTCATCCAGCTCTTGTTGTATGTGCACACTGTCCAGCACTTCTTTGACATTTGTGGGGATGTTCTTTAGCAGGCGACCTGCCTTCGTAACATCGGTTGCGATGACACCGTTGTGATACTCTTGCGTAAATTTAAATCCACCGACGCCAGGATGGTGCTTATAATCAAGGAGGGATAGTTCCATTTGCACAAATGCCCAATGGGGACATGTGTTGTTAATGTCTTTGAGATAATGTGGATCATCGTGAAACGCAATCCCAATATGGCTTGCAGTGCCGGTTTCTGTCACATTCTTTACCCACTGGGATATGTCAATTGCCTTCATTGCCGCCCAATTGAATCGATTGACACCATCTAAGATGCAAAAGTCAACAGAAACAAGCTCAAACAATTCGAGCTGTGCGGCGAGCAAATCGCTGAGTTCTTGCTGTGACGACACGCCATGTGTAGGAATGTTGACGGCAAGCTTAACCTTATCTCGATATCCGCCACTCAGTGCAGATTTAACATATGCGCAAGCTTTTTTAGGATTTTCAAACAGCAGCGGATATCCCAAGTTTATGAAGTTGACGCCACGATCCACCATGTATCTTATCGTATCGGCACGCTCGTCGGCGCTTGTGCTTTCAGGATTTGCAATAGCCTCTTCACGGCAAAGCACACCGAGCGATAACTCCGAAATTAACCAATCGAGGATTCCAAACTTTCGATACCTCAGCGCTCATCCCTCCTGCATTATTAGTCTTCGTATTGTGTTTTAGAGCCGTCTCTGGATTTCCATGGGGAATCGTGTGTACCATCGAGATTTACAACGATGAATGAGAAAGGCTTATCTACCCAGCGGGTGGTTTGCGGAAGATGTGAAAATCCTCTCGGACATATGTAAACCGTCGGAACCTCACATGCATAGCGCTCATCCTCTTCACCCATAGCAATTTCAACGCATGATCCGTTGTGAAGCGGGTCATCTGCATCAAGCCCAGCAACGATAAGCAGCTCTTCACAGGGGTGACTGTGCGATTCTCCGGCGCGATGCCAAACGCCGCTACCGGTATAATGACCCCATAGGAAGTTAAGCTCAAAGCCCAGCAGGTCGCTTCCGTACAGCCATACAAGGTTGTCGGCATTGCCCGGCCCCATTTCGCCCATTTGGGCAGAATGGATAACACCCCATTCGTCAATGTAATTGTTGTAACCCATACCGCTGCCGTCTTTTGTCTCTACACGGTATTTATCTTGTACTTTCATCTTGTCAAAGCCTGTGAATTTGCCCGTCTTTGGGTCAACACTCGTGGCGAAAATGCGCGAATAAGTCTCATATTTTGTGCATCCCGCAACAGGTGGCTTAAGCTCCGATTCAGGGATTATTTTCCCACTGTATACGGGATCCATTGATATTACAAAATGCACGAAAGGACGCTTGACATTTTTTACCTTTACAGGCCCATGCGGCGTACCCTTAGGGATACAAACGGCATAATTTCGATTGAAAGTGTGAAGCTCACGTTCTTCTCCGATTTCTATTGAAACTTCAGCCCCAAGGTCAATCATGTCGTCAAGGTTTGTTGATGCAAATACTAAAACCTCGTCATACGGGTGAACAACCATGCCCTCAATGGGGTGAAACTGTGTTTCTTCTTTGATAAAGCAGTAAGAAAAACTTCCGCCAAAGCCTTCCATATCGGCTTTGCCTTCCATCCAGAAAAGCTCAAAGGGATAGAGCCCTTCCGGACCTTTTTGCCATTTAAGCGGTTTTACCAGGTGCTGGTGCAGCGTTGATTTTGGCATTTTTAATAACCCTCCAAATACAAGAATATTTTCGATGTAATATACTGAAAAATATAGCATTGTGCTTGTGGGTTGGTAAAGAAACAATTTGTGATGTATGTGCAATGTTGCTAATGTGTTTTGTGACAATTGTGCAAAGTTGGCGTGCGGTTAATCCAACCGCACGCCAATGAGTTTGCTTGTGTTGTAACAAGATGTTTTTAGTTATTTTCTTGTTTTTCCAAGTGTGAAATCAGTACGTCATACAATAGCTCCGCGTCAGGAGACAATTGCTCACCTTTTCTCTTTATAAGGTGGAGTCGCCATTGTAAAGACTCTTCCTGAAACGGTATCGCCACCAGATTTCTTTTTGAAAACGCCGCCGCCATCGGTTGGAGTGCCATCGTCGCGATACCTACCTGAGCTTCATGGTCGGCTAATTCAAACAAAACCCTCATGCTGTCTGCCCGGTTTTCGACCCAAAGTTCGACCCCGGCATTTTCTGCCTCGCTCAGTAGCGAAGAATAGGATTTGGTATAACCATGCATGATGGTCAGTGGGGATCCTATCAAATCTTTCACACGCACGGACGGAAGCTTTGCAAGCGGATGTTTTTTTTGTACATAGATGGCGAAGTTGGACGAACATACGTTAACGGCGTCAAACAATTCGGAATCAATAGGAGCAGGGCATAGCGCAAGCTCCACAACCTTAGATTTTACGGCAATTTCGGCACCGAGGTCGCTCTCGTTTCTCAAGTCAAGGTATATATGCGGATATTTGGCTTCAAAAGTTCGTATAGGCGTTTCGGCAAATTCCTCAAAGGCACCACTGGACAATACAAATGGAACGCGCTGGTTAAGGTGTTTGCCTATATGAAAATATCGTTCACATGCGTCGATATTATAAATAATCTGTTCGGCGATAGGTAATAAAAATTTTGCGTGCTCGGTCAGCCGCAACTCTTTCCCTCTCCGTATGAACAGCGTGTATTGCAGCTCCGACTCAAGTCGCTGCATTGACATGCTGATGCCCTGTGGCGAAATAAAACAGTTTTCTGCTGCCCGCACAAAACTTCTGTACTTGCAAATTTCAAGAAAATATCGTATTTGCTGAAACTCCATAAAATATGACCCTCTCATTGAACGCGAACATCACCAAATGTTGCTTGACGATTATGGCATATGAAGTGTAGGGTGAATTGTATCACAATTTACCCAGTTCTACAATTCTATTCTTTTATAACAGGAGGAGCAATATGATTCCCAAATTTGATCCGAAAGAGCTGAATGTAGTCGGAGAAACGGTTGCGTATGTATATATGCCAAGCATAAAAATATACGACTATCCGGTTACGGAAAAAGAGGCCATCACTTCTATGTTTAAGGGCAAAGCCTATTGGCAAATGGTCGGCGCTGAGCGGTGTCCATTCGTGCCACGGCTTCTGCCTGACAATACTGTGCGCGGACTTGTTTTTGAGCACCAGCCATTTGATGTACTGACAGAAGCCGGTGGTAAGGACATGTTCGGCATTGAGTGGGAATACATCGCGCAGGTTGGCGGTTCTACAGTGCGCCCAGGTGTGCCGTTTTTGGAAGATATCAGCCAGTGGCGTGAAAAAATCGTCTGGCCGGATATTGATAGCTGGGATTGGGAAGGCTCTGCGAAAATCAACAACGACACATACCTGGCTTCTGACAAATTCAATCTTGCTTGGTTTCAAACCGGGTGGTTTGAACGGCTTATAGCGCTCATGGATTTTGAGGGTGCGCTTATGGCGATATTTGATGAGGATTCGAAAGAGGAAGTCAAAGCATTCTTTGAAAAGCTTACCGATTTGTATATTCGGATTTTCGACAAATATATTACATATTTCCCGAAAGTTGACGGCTTCTTTGTCCACGACGACTGGGGCTCGCAGAAAGAAACGTTTTTCTCTCCTGAGCTTGTTGCAGAGATGATAGTGCCCTACATGAAAAGGGTCACGGATTTCCTACACGTTAAAGGAAAATGCTGTGAACTGCATAGTTGTGGGCAAATCTTAAAGCAAGTGCCGAACATCATTGCTGCGGGGTGGGATGCATGGAATCCTCAGCTTATAAATGACATGGACGCGATTTATGATTTGTATGGCGACAAAATTGTTCTGGGCATCGCGCCCGAGCCTTTTGATATTGAGTCGGCGACAGAAGAGGAGCAACGTGCTGCTGCGAGGGCATATGCGGACAAGTATTGCCGCCCAGACAAACCGACATACCTGAATATGTATAGCACAGCTTTCCTTACCCCTGCCTATAGGGAAGAACTTTATATCCGTTCTCGCGAAAACTATAGTAAGTGATATTTAGTGTTGGCGAGGAGTTTTGAGATCTTTAAGTCACGCATTCTCCCGATAATAGTTTAGTACCAACGCGCCAATCAACAAGAGTCCACTTGCGAAAAACTGATAGAATGCATCAACTCCAGCAACAACAAGCCCGTTTTGGAAGCTTGAAAGCAGCAAGATTCCGATGAATACACCCAACATGTTTCCAACACCGCCGGAGAATGCAACACCGCCAAGCACTGCTGCAGTTATACCAAGGTGAGCGTTTATCTGCAACTCAATTTCGTCAACTCTGCTTTTGAGAGCATCTGTATTATCTTCAATACGATCCATGCGAATCCGTTTGTCTTCAAAAACTTTGATTTTGTTATTTTCATTCATCATCGCCGCCTCTCATCATCTGCAAAATTGTCTCTTTAAGTTTCCCACTCATAGGAGAATCCGGGTCAAAACACATGTCAATGAACCTGCGCAGTTCTGCACTATATTCTATCTTGGGTTTGAATTCATACAGCTTTACCTGTGGCTTGTCTGTGCGTCCATGGATGTAAGCTAACGAAACATCAAAGTAATCAGCGCACTTGCTTTTTTAGCACTTCGTATAAAGCAACTCTTGAAATCATAGCGCTTGCAATGCATTTGCTACATCTGACGAAGGCATTTTGCCATCGGCTGCTTTCGTGATTTGCAAAGGGGATACAATATGCGTATCCCCTTTGACTTGCTAATTATTGCCTTCCCTACTCGTACTCGGTCGCAAATCAAGCGCCTGTAGGTTATGCCCAGCACCAAGAATGACGTTTTCAAAAAACTTGTTCAGATAGGAAACATTCGGGCGGATGTTATTTTGTGCGTCAATGTGGTTGGCGCGGACAAGAGCATCTCGAAACCATTTGCTGTGTTCCTCAAAGGGTGCGTTGTCAACTTGCACTCCCATTGTGCGAAGATATTTGATTGCGAATGTCGAGATGGTTCGGGTATTGCCCTCCCGAAATGGGTGCGCCTGCCAGATGGTCGAGATGAACTTGGCAAATTTATGAACATCTTCTTCTTGGAACGGCGTGTTATACTTTGCATTCTGTTCGGTATCAAAATCGTAACGCAGATAGTCCGGAATGGCATTAAAGTCGCCATAGACCATAGAGGCATCATTTAGCACCGGTTCTTTCTTGGAAAGGTTTTCTGTGCGATACTCGCCCACCCATTTGAACGGAAGCACATCTTGAAATAACTCTCTGTGAATCACTTTCAACGAAATGGGAGACAGCTTGAAATCTTCTCTCTCTAAGCAAACAGTAATCCGTGCGGCTACGATGTCGGCTTCCTTGTGCCTATATTCTGCGCTGTCCGGGTCTATTGCAGTATAGTGGTTATAGACCTTCTCGGCGGCTTGCTCTGTGTTGTATTTATTGGCAAGGGTATCAGCGATAACGGTTTCAAGATACGCAGAAGTTTGCAACCCATCAGTGGCCTGCAATCCTTTTCCGATTTCCCAATATTTTTGACGTTTCTCCATGTCTTGGTTTGGCGCAAGAGGTGTGTATTCACTTTGGAACATGCAGGTATCCACCACCTTTCGTTGCTTTGCTATTATACGCTGTTTTAGCTTGGAAATCAATAAGCCTCTCATTGTCATAGTCAGATTGCCATAAATATTTCTGTAAACAAACTTCTATCGCTTGCGGCAGCTTCATTTGCCGTCATCTATGTATTCAGATTGTCAGAATTCCATGTCTATATGCCGAAAAATGTGGCTTCAACTACAAATTTACCTTTAATTATGTACATATTCGTATTATAATTGGTTTACCGAATTATCAGCAAGGAGCTAAGGAAATATGCGCCCTCATTCTGATCAAGAAATACATGAACTGCTGAATGCGCCGGAAGGCGACCACTTTGAGTTCAAGGAAGCAAAAAACCGATATGATTTTGAAGAAGCGGTAAAATATTGCTGTGCGCTATCTAATTGCGGCGGCGGCAAGCTCGTTCTTGGTATTAGTGATAAGCGCCCTCGTAAAGTAGTTGGCAGCAAAGCGTTTGAACAGCCTGAGCGTACCCGCAAAGGACTTATGGAGAAATTGCGCGTTCATGTAGATTTTATACTCTATGAACATTATGGCAATCGCATCCTTGTTTTTGAAATAGAAAGCCGCCCGATGGGATTGCCTATTCAAGCTGATGGCATTACTTGGTGGCGTGACGGTGACAGCCTTGTACCAATGCCGGAGGATGTTCGCCGACGAATTTACATGGAAGTTGAGCCTGACTTTTCATGTGAAATTTGTCCGGAGGCTACATTAGACGACTTGGATAGCAAGGCTATTAAGAATTTTCGCAAAAAATGGAGAGGGCATACCGGGAACAAGCGCATTACAAGCCTCACCGACGAACAGTTGCTTCGTGATTGTGGCGCAATTACTGACAAGGGCGTAACATATGCGGCGCTCATACTATTCGGCAATCGTACAATTACAAGAAGCAAGCTTCCTCATGCAGATGTAGTTTTTGAATATCGGTCAAAAGAAGCTGCCGGTCCTGCTGCGCAGCGTGAGGAATTTCAAGAAGGATTCTTTAACTATTTCGATCGCATTTGGGAGCTAGTAAACCTTCGCAATGATGAACAGTATTACCGTGACGGCTTTTTTCGACATCCTATATCAACATTTAACGAGGACGTTATAAGGGAGGCTGTCTTGAACGCCGTAAGTCATCGTGATTATAAGCTTGGCGGAAGCATTTTTGTCCGTCAGTATCAGAATAGATTAGTTGTCGAGAGTCCCGGCGGATTACCACATGGCATTACTGTTGAAAATATTTTGGATAGGCAAAACGCTCGCAATAAGCTTATTGCTGACATTTTTAGACTTTGCGGATTGGTTGAACGTTCCGGGCAGGGCATGAACTTGATTTATGAAATGGCAATAAAGGATGCAAAGCCTCTGCCCGATTTCAGCGGTTCGGATGCCTTTTTTGTAATGTTGACGTTAAGAGGGAAAGTTATCAACAGCGAAATGCTTGATTTTATTAAGAAGGTTGGCGATGAACAGCTAGAGGCAATTACCCTTGACGATTACCTTTCACTAGCATCATTGTTTCTCAACAAAGGTAATGAAAGTGTTGATGTTGCAAGGTTTAATCATCTTGTCGAATTGGATATTTTGCGATTTGCAGAGCAGGGAATCGAATTAGTTAATGGCGGTATGATCTTCCCTATCGGCGATCAATCGGCAGTCAAGCGATTGCCAAGCGATTGCCAAGCGATTGTTTCAAGCGATTGGCAGTCGCTTGATGTAAGCGATAGAAAGAAACAGATTCTCACATTTATTGATATCAACGGAAGGGCAACATCATCACAGTTAGCCACATTAACAGAGCTAACTCAAGCACGTATTCGCTCGATATTGCAAGAACTTGTGGCAGACGATTTTATCGTTAAAGTTGGCGATAATCGCCACACTAGTTATGTGATTAAATATTCAGGTTTTGATACCGGGCGATTCAATTCGCTTTGAGATAGCATACGTCCGAAAAAGCTCAGAGAAGAGCAGGAGGTTATGCAATAGCTAAACACGGATCAACACATAACAATGGGTGTATCCATATCGGACATTCCTAAACATGAAATAGAATCGCTTGCTCGCATACTTCTTCCTGAAATTCAAAAGTTCTTTAAAGCCGAAGATGGTAGGCGTGAGTTTGAGGAATGGAAAGCTCAGCAAACTCAAGATACCGGGTAATGACAAAAGGCAAACGCCCAAGCCACATGGCTCGATGTTTGCCCTCTGTCATTTTCCTCATTCAGTTTGTGTAACAATCAAAATCCATTCAAATATAGCAATAACCCGAACGATTCACCGATTACTTTAATAATCGGCGGATAGTTCGGATTACAAGCTGTTGGCACGCCGGAGAAGATTCGAACTCCCGACCTTCTGGTCCGTAGCCAGACGCTCTATCCAGCTGAGCTACCGGCGCTCGTCCCTTAAATGGAACATAAAGTGCTCAGCCATACTAGCACAATTCGAAAAGAAATGCAAGCAAAATCATTATAAAAAATTTGTGTGAATTCCATTGAAGAAGCGCTACGGATTCGCTATAATAAAGTATAGTCAAAAACCCTGCACCCGTCAGCTTTAGGAGGCTCACCATGTCTAAGATACGGTTAATGATTGTGGATGACTCCTTATTTTTCAGGACATTTCTTAATCAAAAGCTTGGGAAAAACGCATCCATAGAAATTGTTGGCAGCTTTGGAGATCCAATCGATGCCTCAAAAAACATAACGAAGCTCAGACCAGACGTTATAGCAGTGGACATGGAAATGCCGAAAATGCGCGGCAATGAATTTTTGCGCACAGTGCTTCCAAAACACCCCGGTGTTAAAGCAGTTGTCATAAGCTCGCTTTCCGGCAATGTCTTTGAAGCAATGCACGCCGGGGCAATTGACTTTGTAGGCAAACCGGGCTCGCGGCCGGGTTACGATGAAGATCAATTTATAAAAGAAATTGCTTTAAAAATCGCCATTGCATCCAAAGCGCACCCACATGCACATAACGGCGATTTCAGAGCAAAATCCACAGAAAAGCCATTGACACGTCCTGTGCTCTCCGGCACCACATCAAAGAACATTATTGCCATAGGTGCATCAACCGGGGGGACAGAAGCGATAATAGATGTTGTTAAAAACTTTCCGGAGCGCACGCCGGGTGTGGTCATAGTTCAGCATATGCCGCCGGTGTTCACGAGAATGTATGCCGAACGCGTGGATAAAATTTGTGCAATGAGGACTCTGGAGGCGAAAAACGGCGATCGTGTTCAGCGCGGCACAATTTTAATTGCCCCCGGTGGAGATTTGCAGATGCATTTGCGTCAGGACGCTTCCGGATACTATGTCTACCTCACTCCAGGTGGGAAAGTCAGCGGACACTGTCCATCGGTGGATGTGCTGTTTGACTCTGTTGCAAAGATTGCCGGAAGACATGCGGTGGGTGTTTTACTGACAGGTATGGGCGCAGATGGCGCGAAAGGACTTGTTCAAATGAAGAGCTTGGGCGCGCACACAATCGGGCAGGATGAAGAATCCTGTGTTGTGTATGGAATGCCGATGGAAGCCTTTAAAAGAGGCGGCGTCGTGGAGCAGTTGCCGCTAAAAGCAATTGGCGACGCAGTTTTGAGAAGATTTGGCGGAAGATAATTGAGATTCATATGGGTCGGTATTAACGCAATAAGAACAAAGATAAATATTCCGTGCCCTTTAGAAAAGAGTATAGGTTTATGAATGTAACTTCAACCACAGCAAAAAAATGGTATCAAAAAATTGTTGTTCCCCGTAGCATTATCATTGCGATATGTGTTTTACCAATAATAATAACGGGGCTTTTTTATGCGCTTAGGGGCTTTCCGCTCATTATGCAATGGGCCGCGCTTTATATCTCAGCACCAGTGCGCAGCTTTTTGGGTATGCTCACCGATATATATCCATTTTCGATGATGGAAGTTCTGATAACCGCTGTGATAATAGGCCTTATATACTACATAGCTCAGACCATACTGGTAACAGCCCGCAGACGTGAAAAATGGAAAAAAATAGGAAAGCGGCTGTTGCCGCTTCTGGTGACTGCACTGTATATCTGGGGGATATTCTGCTGGCTTTGGAACGTAGGATACCATGCACCCGGATTCGCAGAAAGAAATAGATTCACCGGACGAGGCGTAAATGTACAAAACCTCGAAGCCGTAACGAGAGTATTCGCTCAAAGGGCGAACGAGCTTTCATTGATGGTTGCGCGGGATGAGGGTGGCAATTACGTAGGAAATCGCAGGCAAATATTTGCCGATTCTATGTATGTATTCGAAAATATCTCTCAGGAATTTCCATGCCTTTCAGGCCGAATATTCAGACCAAAACCTATGGTGTTTTCATGGCTCATGAGCCGTACCGGATATGGCGGAATCTATTTTGCACTCACCGGGGAAGCAAATATCAATGTTCAGCCGCCGTATATACTAATGCCTGCAACCATTGCGCATGAACATGCTCATACTTTAGGTGTTTTTGCAGAGGATGAGGCAAACTTTGTTGCAATCATGGCAAGTATTACATCAGAAAATATTGTGTTTGAATATGCGGGATATCTTAAAGGCCTGACCTATTTGCTTCCGGCACTGAGAACAGCAAATGAAAGTGCTTGGTTAGAAATCAGCAGTACGCTATATGCTGAGGTAATAAGAGATTGGAATGCAGTTTACAATTTCTGGCAAGCACAAAGAACTGTGGATACAGGCCTTTTGGTTGTTGATACAGTCTTGACAACGGTCACAGAGGCGATGCGCGAATCTGTGGATATGGTATACGATGCATTTCTTAGAGCGCATGATCAGGAATTGGGGCTGATGTCTTACGGTGCTTGTGTTGACCTCATTATCGAATATTTTGTCACCAGAAATCTAGTGTAGCTATTTCTGAACTACTACACTAGTGTAACGTATTCAAAGTAACACTTCTTTTTGTACTGTTATTGTACCAACGTTGCACCGAGTGCAGTGGCAAATTCAGCGTTTTTGGGTATTATGAAATTCATATCGGACAGTTTCGAAAAAGGCGTTAAGATGGACGAAGCCTGTGGAAATGTGGTCAAAGTTCCTGTCAGAACAACATTTTGGATGGGGTCATTTCTCATGGCAAATACCGCAAGCATACCAATAGTTTGAAACACCATGTTAATAATGCCAAGTGCGATGTCTGATTCAGATGCCGTGCTTTTTATTTTGCCGAAATTGGCCGCAGTGAGATTTGATGCTAACGAAGGGATATCATGACCAACGATGTCCCGCACAGTCAGATCTACATTTTCAAGTTTTCCGAGCTGCGCCAAAGCCAAAATCGCATCAATATCATTTTTTCCCAGTAACTGTGACGCAAGGCCCAATATGGTTCCACCGCCGATTCCAGAGCCGCCGACCCGTTCTGCAAAACCCTTGCCTGCGCGCACAAATGCAGTTCCGGTTCCCATGCTGACGACCAAGGCTTCGCTGAGCCCTGAAAGCAACAATGCGCCATGTCCGATTGCAGTGAATTCATTGACTTTTAGTGTTTTTATCCCATATATTTGTTCGCTGATAAATGATGCGCCAACACCGGTCAAAGAGAAAGCCGACACCTCACCCAAATCGACATGATGCCCACGCAAAAAATTCCCTATAGCCCCGTAGAGTGATGTTATCTGGTCACCGGCTTTGACTTGAAGCATACCAAAAGGCTCTTTGTCTTTAAGCCCGACAACCTTGGTGGTAGAACCCCCGACATCTATGCCCAAAATTATACTCATTGCATATCTCCATGAAATTTATTGTCATAACATCTGTATATTTTATTTCAGATAGTGTACACTGTCAAATAATATAACTGATATGGTCACATGAAAATGCGAAATGGAGTGCTTGTATGAGAATTATGGCAATTGATTTTGGAGATGCCCGCACCGGGATATCTGTTTCGGATATCTCCGGAACACTGACCGGGGAAGCGTGGGTGATTCACGAGAGAAATCTTTCCAAGGCAGCCGATACCATCGCAAGTGAAGCGGTTTTGCGTCAGGTGGGCAAAATTGTTGTGGGTTATCCAAAGAACATGAACGGAACTATTGGCCCAAGAGCAGAAAAGTCAGAGCAATTGGCTCAGTGTATTAGGGAAAACTGTGATATTGAAGTTTTGCTTTGGGATGAGAGAATGACGACTATGAGCGCGCATCGCATTCTGAGCGACACGGGCAAGCATGGGAAAAAGAGAAAAAAAACAGTCGATGCAGTGGCGGCTTCGCTGATACTGGAAAGCTATCTTGCGTTTTTGGCTCAGCAAGAGCGACACAACTCGTAGCTGTGACTCCTACGCAAGCAATACCCCTCGTCCATGGTCATCTGATGACGACACAACTAATCCGGGATACTATCAAACTTCTTGGAAATCTCAAAGCCAAGCAAAGGCAAAATCACCAACCCCAAAGCAATGCCCAACTGAGCAACACTGAGCGCCACAGTTGTAAACAACATGCTCAAAGCAGGAATATACATAACTGCAAACAAAATTGCCATGGATGCAATGGTTGAAAGATTCAAAAATCTATTATCAAACATGGTTCGCTTTAAGCCTAAATATGTCTCTTTCTTTGACGGATATGCAACCAAAAGCTCACTTGCAACAAGGGTGAAAAAACACATGCTGATGGCAACCATATAATCTCCTATGACAAAATGCCCGATCAAAAATGATGCCATAGAAGCGGCGCATATAAATGCTGCTCGAAATGCCACAGAGACCTTCATGGTTTTGTTAATGATTGGCTCAAGTGGGTCTCGAGGAGGTCTATTCATGATGCCCTTTTCCTTGCCCTCCATGCCTAGAGCAAATGCGGGAAACGCATCGGTTAGGAGATTGACAAATAAGAGCTGAGTTGCAATCAAAGGAACCGGCAACCCGAATACAATCGCCAGAAGTATAATCAGAATCTCGCCGATATTGTTTGCCAGCAAATAGCCTGTAACCTTTCTGATGTTGCCGTAGATGGTACGCCCCTGCTCAACCGCACTGACAATGCTAACAAAATTATCATCAGTCAAAATCATGTCAGCGGCCTCTTTAGAGACATCTGTTCCTGTGATACCCATAGCAATGCCGATGTCGGCCTTTTTAAGCGAAGGTGCGTCATTAACACCATCGCCGGTCATTGCAACGATGTTATTATTTGCCTTGACGGCAGTTACGATACGCACTTTATGTTCTGGTGAAACCCGCGCATAGACATTGACTGTTTTGACCTTTTCTTGAAGTTGCTCATCAGAAAGTGCGTTTAGGTCGCTGCCGTCCAGTGCTTCATCTCCGGGGCTCATTATGCCGAGCGATTGTGCGATTGTACTGGCAGTTATTTTGTGGTCTCCGGTGATCATCTTCACATTGATGCCGGCACCGTGACACTGTGCCACAGAACCCTTTACCTCCTCACGCGGCGGGTCAATCATACACATCAGCCCGACATAGATGAGATCATCCTCCACATTATCAATATCTGCTTCGCTGGCATACTCTTTATATGCAAACCCCAAAACACGCAGAGCCTGAGTGGCAAACTGCTCATTTTGAGCGAGCAGTTGCTGTCTTTTCTCGTCTGTCATGGGCAGAATTTCACCATCAGCAAAAATCTTGCTGGAGCGACTGATAACACCATCGGGCGCACCCTTGGTGTTCATGACCACTTTTCCATTTTTAAGGTTGTACGTGGACATGAGCTTTCTGTCAGAATCAAACGGAAACTCCTGCACACGCTTATGAGCCATATTGAGCTGCTCTTTATCGTTACCCAGTTTTGCACCGAAAACCAACATAGCGCCCTCGGTTGGGTCGCCTATGATTTTGGCATGATCTTTGTCATAAACAGCATCATTGCACAAAACAGCAATCTCAGCCATAAGTGCGATGTTTTTTGTGACCGTGTGCGCACCAACGACTGTACCAGCGGACTCATAACCGACCCCGGTCACATCAAAAAGATTTTCATAATCAAAACACTTAACGACCGTCATTTTGTTTTGCGTAAGTGTTCCGGTCTTGTCCGAGCAGATAACGGTTGTGCTGCCCAAGGTTTCGACTGCCCTGAGCTTCTTGACAATAGCATTTGCCTTGACCATCTTCTGGACACCGATTGCCAAAATGACAGTGGCAACAATTGCAACACCCTCCGGCACAGCAGCCACTGCAAGCGATACAGAAACCATCATCATATCGATAAGGTCACGATAATCGCCGATGCCGAGCGTGTTATATAATAGGGCGATAAGAAACACGGCGGCACAAGTGATGATGCAAATGATGCCAAGTGTTTTTGCAAGTGAATTAAGCTTATCCTGAAGGGGCGTGCTGCCCTCGTCAGTGTCCTGCAAAATTGCGGCAATTTTACCCATTTCGGTATCCATACCGGTTGCATAGACAACGCCAACACCTCTACCATAAGTAACCACAGTGCCCATAGAAGCCAAATTGATTCGGTCGCCCAGGCTTACTTCGTCATCAAAGATAACCTCTGCATTTTTTTCAACAGACAAAGACTCACCGGTCAGTGCAGATTCGTCAACTTTAAGATTCATGCTCTCGATAATTCTGATATCGGCCGGAATATAATCCCCCGCATCCAGAGTCACGATATCCCCGACGACAACTTTATCCGAATCAATTTTGTCCAGCACCCCATCCCGCTTTACCTTAGCTTTGGGGCTTGACATATTTTTGAGCTCTTTAAGCGCATTGTCGGCTTTGTTTTCTTGCGTGATTCCTATAATCATATTAACGACAAGAATCGCTAGAATAATTATCGCATCTTTAAGCCCATCTCCGGCAATTACAGAGATTACTGCCGCAATAATCAGTATGATTACAAGAAAATCTTTGAATTGTTCAAGTATCCTCAGGAAAAGAGACTTCCTCTGAGCACTGTGCAGCCGGTTCGATCCATTTTGCTCTAAACGTTTCTGAGCCTCCATCGAAGATAATCCGTTGGTAAAATCAGAATTTAGCTCAACTAAAGACTGCTCTGCGCTTTTGCAATAAAACCCTGGGATCATGAATACACTCCTCTATTGTATAAAAATCTACTTATTGAGCAGAAACCTTTCAAGGGATTCGATAACTTTCTCAAATTGCAGCGGCTTTCCGATGTGCGCGTTCATACCGGCCTCAAGGCATTTTTCGATATCTTCTTTAAACGCATTTGCAGTCATCGCAACGATTGGAATATCAGTGGCTCGCTCGACACCTGAGGCGCGAATCTGCTCTGTTGCAGTAAACCCATCCATTTCCGGCATTTGAATATCCATAAAAATCATGTCATATTTAGTAGGGTTTGAAACGAACGCATCAACAGCTTCAATACCATTGACCGCGCAATCAATTTTTAACTTTGTTGGCTCAAGCAGAGCGAGTACTATTTCGCGGTTGATTTCAACATCTTCGACGAGCAGGATATGATGACCTTCAAAGCCAAGCTCTTCATTTTCCAGTGAGGGAAATTCTTCCGACACATAAAGCGTTTCGTTTATACAGTCAGCTACAGACGAGATAAACAGTGGTTTTGATATATGCTTACTGACACCTTGCTCTTTAGAAGTGTCGAGAATGCTGCTCCACTCTGCATCTGATGCCATAATGATGATTCGGTTGTCGGAGTCTTGTTTCGCAATAAGCTGTGAAAGCTCCAGGCCGGTCATGTCGCCCAAATCCCAAGCCACAAAGCACATACTATAGGCTTTGTGGTCAGCAATCAAGGCAAGCGCTTCTGGACCGGTAGATACGCAATCGACACACATGCCAATCAGCTTGGCGGTTTCTTCAAAGAAGGTACGCGTCGATTCGTCGCGATCTATCACGAGAAGCCTGATTCTGTCAAGCCGCAAGCCAGGTGAAAATAACTTCTTATGTTCATTTCTGTTACATGCCAGATGGACTGTAAATAAGAACACCGCACCCTCGCCCAGCTCCGATTCAACCCAGATTTCACCGTCCATCATTTCAACGATGCTTTTGCATATCACAAGCCCCAGACCGGTGCCGCCATATTTTCGGGAGGTGCTTGTTTCGGCTTGCTCAAAGGACGTGAATAACCTGCTTTGTTGCTCTTCACTTATGCCAATTCCTGTATCACTGACACAAATCAGCAGGCAACACATGTCCTCATCCTCCGATTGAAGCGTCACATCTACGTGAATCGCGCCGCCTTCAGGTGTAAATTTGACTGCATTAGAAAGCAGGTTGGTTATAACTTGTGCAAGTCTTTGGTCATCGCCAATAAGCAGCTCCGGAATGGTAGGGTCTATATGAACAGTCAATTTTTGCTGTTTCTGTTCAACCCGGAAAATGGTTACATCAACAACCCTTTGCAGCATTTGATCCAAAACAAATTCGGTTGCCGATAAGGTGAATTTATTAGCCTCAATTTTTGAAAAATCGAGTATATCGTTAATGACGCCGAGCAAATGCTTTGAAGCATCGTGGATTTTACCCAGAGAATAGTCTTTCTTTTCAATATCATGTGCAGCCGTGCCGATAGAAGTCATGCCAATTATCGCATTGAGCGGAGTGCGGATTTCGTGGCTCATATTTGATAGGAAATTGCTTTTTGCCACACTGGCCTGCTCTGCTCTTTGCCTTGCAATCTGAATTTCTGTGACATCATTGGTCTCAATGATATAACCGGATTTTCTGCCGTAATGATCAAGCTGATAATATGCCACGCCCTTGAAATACTGCCCGGTATCCTCTTTGAAAAGAACATCTGCGTCTCTGCCTTTATTGAGGGCGGAGATGGGGTCATATATAGAATCGGGTGGATAAACACTAATATCACGATAGTTTAAGCCTTTGACCTCTTCCATTGTTTTGCCAACGAGTTTTAGCGCCATGTCATTCATGTAAATGACATTCATATCCATATCCACAATTGAAAGCGGCGCATTGACACTTTTGACAAGACCATCAGCCATGTCATCAAACGAATCAGCGAGCAAGCCAAACTCATCTTTGAGTGGGGAACGCAAGCGGTACTGGCGCTCACCGGCTCTAAAGCGTGACATGCCATAGACAAGATTGTTGATATTTCCGGTTATTGAAGAAGCCAGAAGAATAGCAACCATAACGATCAGTGCGAAGAGTGCAAGGCTTGTGAATAGAAGTTGGATTGAGCTGTAACGGGAATTTGTGGTGATGGCCATATTGAGTCTTGCCTCAGTCAGAACGACCGGGGCTGTGAAGTCTTCTATGCCGGAACCGACAGTCACAAAAGCAAAACCGCGCATTGAACCGTTTTGCCTTTCAGGCGCAAACTGACCGGTAAAATATGGAATGGCACCCGCAGTTGTCGGTTTGTATACACCGCTCCACAGAATATAAAATGATCCGGAGCCACCGTTTTCCGTTAGATTCATCCAGCCGGTGCATTGTGGGGCGTTGTTGAGAAATCGTCCGTCAAGCCCCACAAAACCTGCTTGAGTTAGTGCTCTGGCCGGAGTTTTGGCACGAGACTGGTGGTCAAGTATAAAGTTTCCGTTCTCATCGGTTACTTCATTGCCATATGGATCCCTCAAAATCCTCTCGCCGAATTGAGGCAAAAGCTCCCTGTCGTGGTTGTAGGCCTTATAAAACTCGCCCCAGCTGCCCGGTTTGGTTGTAAAAGCCAAATCAGTCGGGAACCATTCCCACCAATATGTTCCGGTTACAATTTTACTCAGATTGTGTAGTTCCCATGATTGGTTAAGCGAGAGCCAATCTGCACCGTTGTATGAATACCAAGCATAAAACGGAGTGTCACGTGCAGGCTGTGTGTTGCCGTCGGCATCAAGGATGGGTATGGTCATTCCGTTTTCGTCGCGCAAGAAGCCGCCGTTAACGAAATCCCGCTCAAGCATAATTGAGCCCTCCAGCCACGGAACCTGCGGCGCTCCTGTAATAGGGCTGAAACCGACTATAGAATGATGTCTGGGATGTACGATGTTACGGCAATTGTGGTCCCAAATAAAAGCATAGTTGCCGTCGATTGCATCGGATAAAACAGAATAACGCTCCCACATAGGTGTGATGAAATCGACAAATTCCATGATATGGTCATGGTTGAGCGCCATCGTCACAAAACCGATTATCTCATTGTGTTCGTCCGTGACCGGGGTTCCCCAGCGAATAATGCCTTCAAAGCGCTGACCCAGAGGGTTTTCAGGGCCGGCGAAAGCCTGTCGCTTTGCAATCTCTAAAAATTGATCTCTGGGCAGATTTGCGATATATTGCAAACTTTCGTGATTGGGATGAGTAGGGGAGACATTCCGCAGTGCCCCAGGAGTGAAAACGCCGATGTACTTCGTGCCAACATATGCACCGATTACATCGGAAACAAATATTTCGCCCGGCTGCAAATTGCTAAGCTCCTCCCAGAAAGACTCAGAGCGGATATAAGTCTGTGCACCGTCAACGACATTGACCAGATTAGGATTCATTGGATAGTGGATTTTCCTGGAATCCGGATTTACAAATTTATAGACCTCGTAGCCGTCAAGGTTGATGAATGTGATTTCGTCATATAGCGGGAAAAGTTCTCTGTAATGGTGGAAAAACTCCGGCGGCCTGTTGTTGAAGCTACTTCCAAGCATTACATCATTATTTTCCATGTTTGTAGAAAGATTTTCCGGGCCGTCAAAAACCCAGGGGTTTTCCTCTACCCAACTCATCTCATCATCAGAAAGCACCCATTGCCCCTGTGTCATAAGCAGGCTGTTACGGTTTTCGGAAAAAACCCTGAAAGTCTCTTCAGATTGAGGCAGGCTTGCCAAAAGCAAAATATCCTGGTCGCGCTGATTAAGAAAATCCGAGATTGCCAAGGCAGTGTCGGTTGTCATTCTCTCAATGTTTTCTCTGGCACCATCATTGAGCGCTGTTGTCGAGTCCACTACGGCAATGTCCCGCAGCAAATAGCCCAGCGAGATGATTTGCCGCCACGCAAACACGGTGAGCAAAATAATGGGTATGCACATAAGCACAGCAAATATAAGAATAAGCTTTGCGCGGAGTTTGAGGTTAAGGCGATTTAAAAGCTGCCCCAGAATGTTGATACGATTACCGGATATGTTACTCATAATATGCCTCCATAAAAGCGACATGTACACATCATCCAAAAGTAGTGCTTACCTTGCATAAGAGATAAAAATTTATAGTTCAAGTATATCATAAATATTGAATATTGCCAATGACATATTGTCAATGGCGTAATATGGATGTATAATGTGTTCGACCAAATTATAGTATTAAGGGGAGGCTATATGGAGCGCAAGGATAAAGATAACTATTATCTGGACATAGCTGAAACAGTTCTAGTCAGATCGACATGCCGCAGACGAAGATACGGAGCGATTATAGTCCTAAATGATGAAATTATCGCCACAGGATATAATGGTGCACCCCGTGGCAGAAAAAATTGCCTTGATCGCGGCGTTTGTATGAGAGATGAGCTGAATATTCCCAGCGGAGAACGTTATGAGCTCTGCCGTAGCGTACATGCCGAAGCAAATGCCATAATTTCTGCCGCTCGCAGAGATATGATTGGCTCTACGCTCTACCTTTCCGGACGAGATGCGAAAGAAAATAAGCTGCTTGCGGACACGACATCATGCAGTATGTGCAAGAGACTTATAATAAATGCAGGAATAAACAGGATTGTCTGTCGCGTGAAAGAGGATGAGTTTACCACGACAAACACGCGAGATTGGGTTTTTAACGATGACTCAATTATTGACATTTCGGAACTGAATAGAGCATAAAATGAAGCGGATTTTACAGGAAATAAAAAGGCATACACCAACGGTAGATACGCACTATCGCATTGGTATGCGTGTGGTCAAAACTGCGGCAGCCGTTGGGATATGCTTGCTTTTTGCGCATTTATGGGGTGGCATTGAGTCTATATTGATCACTGCTGTTGCAACCATTGTCACGATTCGAGCAACGCAGGAAGAGACGATATTGAGTGGCATGTTCCGTATTCTGGGGACCATCATAGGCGCAGCCTTGGGCGGACTTACAGTGCTTATAAGTTTGCATCTGCCGTTTTACAACGAAGGTCTTTTTGTTATTGTAATTCCTCTAGTGCTTTTATTAAATCTGTATATTTGTAATGTTTTAAACATGCAGGATTCATGTTCAATATCCTGCGTAGTCACAATCATAGTAGCAACACAAATCGCCCCTATAGCCGAGCCTATGGATGAAGCATTGGCTTTTGCTCTGCTGAGGGTGCGTGACACATTTGTTGGAGTGTTTGTTGCAACGGTTATGAACATCGCTCCGTATGCAATATCAGGAAAAATGCATAAGCACAAGCAAAAAAAAGAGAGTGAATAGGGTATCTACAGCAGCCCTTTAATCACCTCTGCCGCCAAAATAAGCCCTGCAACCGATGGCACAAATGCGCAACTGCCAGGCACCTGCCTGTGAGACGCAGGCCGATATTCAACCTCAGTCGGCTCCACAGGCACTTCCTTTGTATAAACAACCTTCAACGCAGTAACCTTGCGCTTTCGCAGCTCACGCCGCATAATCCGTGCCATGGGACAGATAGACGTTTCGAAAATATCGGCAACCTCAAGAGCAGTTGGGTCAATCTTGTTTGCTGCACCCATTGACGATATGATTGGAACCTCCAATGCAAACGCGCGGCATACAAGCTCAAGCTTAGCCGTCATAGTATCTACAGCGTCCACAATATAGTCATAGACTGACAAATCCACCTCATCCGCAGTGTCCGGCAAATAAAACAGCTTTTTTGCATAGACTGTTGCATCAGGATTGATATCCAACAGACGCTCCTTCATAACGGTGGTCTTATCAAGCCCGATTGTTTTATGGGTCGCAATGGTTTGTCTGTTGATATTCGTTATGTCAACGATATCACCGTCAAATATATCTATATAACCCACACCGGAGCGGCAAAGCGCCTCGACCGTATGTCCGCCAACGCCGCCAATCCCAAAAACCGCCACACGGCGGTTTTTTAGTTTTTCAATATTATCCCGCCCGAACAACATAGCGGTTCGGGAAAACTGGTCACTCACTGCGCTTCACTCCGTCCTTACCCTGCATTTTGTTTACTCAAACCCACCCCAAACCGGCACGCCGGTATACTCTTTTGCCTCAACCTCACCGCGCAAAACGCGAATTGCACCAGAAGCCAGAGCCTGGAGTTCATACTCACCGGGCATTACAACGACCTCAGCAATCCAGCTTATATATTCGGTCAGATTCTTTGTAAACTCTGCATTGTTTGAAATGCCACCGGTCAAAATGATGGCATCCACCTTGCCTTTTAACGCTGCCGCCATTGACCCGACATATTTTGCATGTTGGTAAATCATGCCATCAACGATAAGCTGAACAAATGAATCGCCATTTTTAATCAGCTCATAAACCTCATCCATGTCCGAGGTGCCAAAGTAGTCAGTAAGCCCGCCATTTCTGTTGAGCTTGTTGGTTAGCTCGGTTTTTGTATACTGGCCGCTATACGCAAGATCAAGAACTTTCATGTAAGGCAAATCGCCTGCCCTGGTCGGCGACATGGGGCCGGACCCCTTGATTATATCGTTAGAATCAATCATCTGACCCTTTTTGTGAGCGGTAATGGAAATGCCGCCTCCGGTATGGCAGATAATGAGATTTGTTTCTTCATATTTGAGTCCTCTGGATGCACAAAACCGCGCTGCCGTCTCTTTCTGGTTGAGCGCATGTAAGTGACTTTCTCGATAAAGCCCCTTGATGCCGGTTACACGGGCAACATCACTAAACTCATCAACATCCGGCGGATTTACGATAAATGCCGGTTTTCCATATTTGTCAGCAAACTTCTTCGCAATCTGCGACCCAAGCTGCGCAGGATGATGCATACCATTCATGCCTGTTGCAGCATGTTTGGCAAGCAAATCGGTAACTGTGTATACGCCGCCCGCCACTGAACGCAGACCGCCGCCGCGACCGGCATAAACATCAACGTCTTCCATCGCATAGCCGTGAGCGGCCATACTTTTTGCCACCATTTTGGTTCGATACTCAAGCTGATCTTGGATATCTGCAAATTTGCTAAGGTCTTGCGGGCTATGCACAACAGCAGTGCTGAAAAGAATGTCAAAATCATCAAATAGTGCAATCTTTGTTGTGGTTGAACCCGGATTGATTGCCAAAACCCTAATCTTTTTACCCATTAACAAACTCCCTCGTTGTGGTATGCTGGGGGTCTGACTAATGATTTTCTGTTTTGCTCGGAACGGGTCTCGTCGCCCTACACTTCGCAAAACAAAAAACCATCAGCCAGCCCCTTGATGGTCTGTGCTCTGTTATCTTTTCAGACTTGCGCTCTCTTAGCGCTGAAATTTCCCTCGAGGGTCTCAGTGTTTACCTAAAACAGCCGCCAGAGCAATTGAATGATACTTGTCTGACGGTGCGGCGCTTCTAGACGTCAGAATAACCGGAACAACTGCACCCAAAACCGTTCCGGCGGTCTGCGCCCCTGCCATTCCCGTAAGGCATTTTGCAAGAATATTACCCGCGACTAAGTCCGGAACGATGAGCAAATCAGCATCGCCCGCTATCGGACTGATATATCCCTTAATCTTTGCAGCTTCGGAGCTTGTTGCCAAATCAAATGAAATCGGCCCCTCAATGACACAATTTTTGATTTTGCCAAGCTCATTCATCTTCTTTAGCGCATCGGCATCAACTGTATCATGGATTTTTGGGTTAACCGCCTCTATCGAAGATAATATTGCGACCTTTGGACGATCTATTCCCAAGGTGTTGAGCATCCCCACTGCATTTTCAACAATTGCACGCTTGCTTTCAAAATCAGGATAAGTATTGATGGCCATATCGCTTATAGCAAAAAGCTTATGATAGGCGGATGTTTCGAAAAGACCGGCAAGCGATAAGCGGCCGCCAGCCATAAGTTCATTGCGCTCATCTATAACAGCCTTCATAAACTCGGAGGTGTTGATACTTCCTTTCATAAGCGCAGCGGCATCCCCGGAATGGATCAAATCGACCGCAAGCTTCATAGAAGATTTTGAATCATTTGAGGCTATAATCTCAAAATCCATAGGAAAGGCGCCGAATTTTTCTATTAGCGCCCTAATTTTCATGCTATCACCGATAAGGATGGGCTGAATTACACCATCGTTTGCCGCAGTGACTATTGACTGCACAGTGTGCTCATCCTGTGCCTCAACAACAGCCACAACAGGCTTGCTTTTCATTGCCTTTGCAGATTTTGCTAAATCAGCAAAACAGGTTATGTTCATAAGAAAGCCACTCCCATAACGATCCTGAATTTCACTTAGAATACCATTTTATGGAGCATGTTTCAACAACTAAATCACAAAAAAGCCAGGGAGCGACTAAAGCCGCTCCCTGCGCAATCAAATCGGACTATTGTCTATGCTTGCGACGGTTATTGAGGCAGTACAACGCCGATAGCCTCGACAGCCTTCTCCAGTGTGCAATGCTCGATAAGCTGGTCATTTACCAAAAGAACCGGACCTTTGCCGCATTTCGTTGCACAGAATCTGGCCTTAAACTCAGTGTTTGCCTCAAGGCCGTTGTCGCGAATATACTTCATGAGATTGCCATACAAAGCCTGAGCGCCTTTTGTGAAGCAACTTCTGCCGAAACATATGGTCAAATTGAGCTTTGTTTCAGCGGTAGGCGTACTCAAAACGAAATCATCCTCTTTGATAAGGCGGCGATTACCGTACTTGGTGTGCAAAAGCTCATGGATTTTGTGTTCGTCAAAGTCCTCATCATAAAGTTTTTTGACGACTGGATTTTCGCCCGATGAATGGAATGGCAACATGCGGTCGTTGTCATACAAACCTTTAGCACGTTTGCTATTGTCCTCATCACACTGAGGAGTCGGCTGACCTGCACCGTTGACACAGCCGCCCGGACAAGCCATGACCTCTATGAGATCAAAGCTTTCTTCACCGTTTTGGACTCTGTCAATGAGCGCTCTGGCGTTCGCAAGACCGCTGACTACTGCAAGCCTCAGGGTGTTGCCGCCGATTTCGATTTCGCCTATTTTAGTGCCACTTTTGCCACGGAATTGCTTAAACTCGCGTGATGGACCCGGTTCAAGCTCTTTTGCAGCATATCGCAAGACAGACTCACAAACGCCGCCTGTTGAACCAAATATGATGGCGCCACCTGTTGCGAAACTAAGCGGCATATCCAGAGCAGAGAAACCAAGTTTTTCAAACTCAATTCCATGCTCTTTAATCATGCGGGCAAGCTCCTCAGTGGTGATAACATGGTCTATATCGGGGTTGCCGTCAACGGCAAACTCAGGTCTGTTTGCTTCGAATTTCTTGGCGGTGCAAGGGCCGACCATAACGATGACGATTTTATCTCGTGAAACGCCAAGCTCCTTGGAAAGCTGCTCCTTACACACAGAGCCGAACAGCGACATCGGGCTTCTTACTGTTGAAAGATTGTTTAGAAGATTCGGATAGTATTCTTCGGCAAACTTGACCCATGCAGGGCAGCAAGAAGTGAACTGCGGAAGATTTTTTTGCTCTGTGTATCTCTGAATAAATTCATTGCCCTCTTCAACAGTGGTGAGGTCAGCAGCGAAGTTTAGGTCAAATACGCGATCAAAGCCCATAATCCGAAGTGCTGAGACAATCTTGCCAATGTTGTTGATGCCGGCTTCTTCACCAAAGCATTCACCTATAGCCACACGGACAGCAGGTGCAACTGTAGCAACTACAATCTTATCTTTATTATGGACTTCGTTCCAGACATCGGTAAGGTTTGTTTTTATTGTAAGCGCTCCGACTGGGCAAACCTTGACACATTGACCGCAGCCTACGCACTCAACCTCGCCAATGCCCTTATTGCCACAAGTGACCACACGAGCATCAGCGCCCCTGTATGCAAAGTCCAGTGAACCGACAGACTGAATTTCATCACATACTCTGACACAGTCGCCGCACAAAATACACTTTGCGGGATCCCGTGCGATACATGGTGAGGACAAATCTTTTTCGTCTTGGGCGACCATTTGCTTGAAACGAACATCTTTTACGCCAAGTTGCGTTGCGATGTCCTGAAGCTTACATGCGCCGCTCTTGGGGCATGTGGTACAGGAGTGATCGGAACTTGCAAGCATAAGCTCAATAATCATTTTTCTCATGTCGCGGATGGTCTTTGTGTTGGTGCGAATCACCATGCCCGGTTCCGCTTTTGTTGAGCAAGCAGGAAAGATGCCGGGATGTCTGTCTTCGATTTCAACCATACACATACGGCAAGCGCCGTAAACGCTCAAATCAGAGTGATAACAAAATGTCGGAAGCTCAATACCAGCTTTGCGGATAACTTCGAGAAGATTGGACTCATCGCCCAATGTCACAGGAATTGAGTCAACAGTAATGGTTTTAAGATTCGAAGTTTTTGTTACATTGTTGGAATTTAAATTCGTATTCATATCTGTTCCCCCTAACCCCTTATGATCGCATCGAATTTGCATACATCAGCACAAACGCCGCATTTGATGCACTTCTCGCCGTCGATCACATAAGGTTTGCCTTTTTCGCCGGAAATGCATTCGATGGGACACTTTTTGGCACAAAGTGTACATCCTTTGCATTTTTCGGGGATAACCACATAGCTGCAAAGCGCTTCGCAGTTACCTGTTGGACAACGTTTGTCTATTACATGCGCCATAACCTCTTCGCGGAAGTACTTTAAGGACGACAGAACCGGATTCGGTGCTGTTTTACCCAATGCGCAAAGAGAGCCAACTTTTACAGTGTTTGCAAGCTCTTCAAGAAGTGTTATGGTTTCTTCTGTAGCTTCGCCATCGATGACCTGATCCAGTATGGCCAACATTTGGCGTGTGCCTTCACGGCAAACCACACATTTACCGCAACTTTCGTTTTGCGTAAACTGCATAAAGTAGCGAGCAATTTTTACCATACAGGTGTTTTGGTTCATAACAACAACACCGCCAGAGCCTACCATTGCACCGACTGATGCGAGATTGTCATAATCCAAAGGTAAATCCATATGATCCTGGGTCAGACAGCCGCCCGACGGGCCACCAATTTGCACAGCTTTGTAATCGGTGGGAGCGAGATTGCCGTCTGCGTCCCTGACCAGATTGCCGTCATCATCAATGACACCGCCGCCGATGTCCTTGACTATTTCACGAAGGGTGATGCCAAATGGAACTTCAATAAGCCCTGTGTTGGCGACATGCCCTGTGAGTGCAAATGTTTTTGTGCCTTTGGCTGTTTCTGTACCAAGTTTGGCATATTCTTTAGCGCCCATACGCATTATGAGCGGAACTGCTGCAAGGGTTTCAACATTGTTTATAACCGTGGGTTTGCCAAACAAGCCGACTTCGGCTGGATATGGAGGTTTGAGTGTTGGCATACCGCGCTTGCCTTCGATGGATGCAATGAGTGCAGTTTCTTCACCACAAACAAATGCTCCGGCACCTTCCATGATATGGATTTCAAAGCTTTTGCCTGAGCCGAAGATATTTTTGCCCAAAACACCAGCCTCGCGAGCTTTTTTGAGTGCTATTTTCAAACGCTCACATGCCAGGGGATATTCCATGCGCACATAAATATAACCCTCTTGCGCATTTACGGCTTGGGCTGCAATAATCATACCCTCAATAACCGAATGGGGGTTGCCCTCCAGCAGACACCTGTCCATAAAAGCACCGGGGTCGCCTTCGTCGCCGTTGCATATGACATACTTTATATCAGCTTCGTTTTGGCGTGTGATATCCCATTTTCTGCCCGTTGGGAAACCGCCGCCGCCGCGTCCGCGCAAACCGGACTCAAGCATTGCGTTGCAAATCTCGACGTCGGTCATTTTGATAACGGCTTCACGAGCCTGGAAATAACCGCCGTGGTGGATGTATTCGTCGATGTTATTGGCGTCGATGTTACCGCAAAGTTCGAGTAAAAGACGCTTCTGACGAGCATAAAACGGGATGTGATGTTCTTCCGCAATTGCTTCGCCGGTTGAAGGTAGCCTGTAGAGCAGTCGGTCGATTATTTCATCGCCCAAAAGTGTCTTTTCGACGATCTCGTCGATATCTTCGGGTTTGACGCAGACATAAAGAACACCCTTGGGGAAACAGTGGACAAGCGGACCCATTTGGCAAAAGCCCTGACATCCGCTCATAGCCAAAGCCATATCCCCATGGCCAGCCTCTTTTTCCAGTGCTACATCGAATGTGAAGTTATGTTTCTCCGAAAGCTCAATAAAACGATCGTAGATTTTCATTGCGCCGTTGGCCATACAGCCGGTACCCGCACAAATGATAACGCGGCTTTTATGCGTTGCTGCGGCACGCCCAAATTGTTCACTACGGGCTTCAAGCGATAAAAGATTAGGCATTGGCAGCTTCCTCCTCTTTGTATTTTTTAACTAACTCGACAGTCTTTTCCTTAGTCATTGCACCGTAAACATCTTCATTGATGGTAATGACGGGAGCAAGGCCACATGCACCGATACATGCAACCTCTTCAAGTGTAAACAGGTTGTCTTCTGTGGTGTGCGTTTTCTCATCAAGCCCCAGTTCGGCCTGAAAAGTCTTTATAATCTCTGTTGATTTTCTAACGTGGCACGCAGTACCGTCACAAACTCTGATGACGTACTTACCCTTTGGTTCGAGAGTGAAATGTGAGTAAAACGTTGCAACGCCAAAAACTGACCCCGGTGTGACACCCAAAGCATTTGCGACATAATTCATTACATCTTTGGGTAGGTATGAATATGCCGCCTGAATCTCCTGCAAAATTGGAACGAGCATGTGCGGATTGCACTCGTACTTTTCCAAAACGGCGCAGACGCTCTCAAACTTTGTGCCGAATTCTTGCACATTTTTTTGCACTTCCTAATTCCTCCTATTTCCATATTTGTTGTTCGACAGTTATTCTAACACACATGGAATGGCATTGAAAGTAAATTGGTGACTAAAGTTTGGTAATATTTGCTACTGTAGCTGTGGCTATTGCTTTTCGATGCACACAGCACACAAAAAAATATTGACAATCACAATTTGCTGTGTTAGAGTTTACAGCAATAAATGCCATGACGGAGAGAAACTCCACCATAATCGGCAAACTCGCCATGAAGCGAGCAGAGATACTGCGGTTGGTGCAAGCAGGTGCTGAGGGCTGGAAAATACACTCCCGAGCTGATGTTTTGAAAACCCGATTTATATTGGGCTACTAGAAGCATTCGTCTGCCCCACGTCACGGGGGAAAGGATTATTGGATCCTTAAGAGTGACGGCTCAGCTTGAGCCGTAATCAGGGTGGTACCGCGGGTTGTTATTCTCGTCCCTGAGTGAGTCCTAACTTGCTCAGGGACGTTTTTATTTGGGCGAGAAAACTATTTATAATGGGAGAAAGCGAATATGAGTAACGTTAAATTCATGTCAGGAGAAAACATTCCGCTCGAAATGCACAAAGTGCGTATGGTGCAAAAGGTTAATCTCATACCGGTCGAAGACAGATTAGAAGCAATGCAGGATGCGGGATTTAATACATTCCTGCTTCAAAACCGCGATGTATTTATGGACATGCTGACCGATAGTGGAGTCAATGCAATGAGCCAGAACCAATACGCCGCAATGATGCAGGCAGATGACAGCTATGCTGGGTCTGAAACATATTACCGCCTGGAGGCAGTCCTTCAGGACATATTTGCAATGAAATATTTTCTGCCGGCGCACCAAGGCCGTGCATGTGAAAATATCATTGCACAAACCCTCGTTAAGCCCGGACAAGCCACAATCATGAACTACCACTTCACAACAACAAAAGCGCACATCACACTCAATGGCGGCTCTGTCGAAGAGATACTCACTGACGAGGGCTTCAAAATCAAAAGTGACGTGCCTTTCAAAGGTGACATCGATATTGATAAACTCAAAGAGTGCATTAATAGGATTGGTACGGAAAACATCGCATTTGTGAGAATTGAAGCAGGGACAAATCTTATCGGCGGACAACCTGTGTCCATGGGGAACATGCGTGAAGTTTCTAAAATTTGTCGTGATAAAGGCCTCAAGCTGGTGTTTGACGCAAGTCTTTTGGGCGATAATCTGTACTTTATAAAAGTGCGTGATGCGGCATATAAAGATGTCAATATTAAAGATATTACCCGCGAAATCGCTTCGCTTATGGATGTTGTATATTTTTCTGCGCGTAAACTCGGCTCGGCCAGAGGTGGCGGCATCCTGTGTTCAGACGAGCAGCTTTACCTCAAAATGCGTGAACTTGTGCCTCTTTACGAAGGATTTTTGACCTATGGTGGTATGTCTGTGCGTGAGATGGAAGCGCTGGCTGTAGGACTGCAAGAAACAATGGACTTTGATGTGATAAACCAGACTCCAATTATCGTTGAGGCGCTATGCAACGAGCTTCTGAAACATGATGTGCCGGTTGTAACTCCACCGGGTGGTCTTGGCTGCCATGTAGATGCTATGGAATTTTGTGCGCATATCCCGCAAACGCAATACCCTGCCGGAGCGCTTGCTGCGTCGATTTATATTGCAAGTGGTGTGCGCTGTATGGAGCGCGGTACATTGAGCGAGCAGCGCAATGAAGATGGTAGTGAGCGGCTTGCCGAGATGGAGCTGGCGCGTATCGCTGTGCCGAGGCGCGTATTCACATTGTCGCAAGTCAAATACACAGCCGATCGTATCAACTGGCTGTACAAGAACCGTGGGCTTATTGGCGGTCTGGAATTTGTAGAAGAACCCAAAATGTTGAGATTCTTCTTCGGGCGACTGAAGCCAATCGGAAATTGGCCTGAGGTGCTGGCAAAGAAATTCAGAGAGGATTTTGGCGATAGTCTTTAAACAATGGTATAATTAAGGAAAGCGAGAGGCACTGCCTCTCGTTTTCTCATAACAAGCTATAAACTCGCCCAAAGCTACGCATCAATGCGAACCTCAATCGGCCAGATGACAAAGTGATTTGGCGAATCGGTATGATCGTGGCTTATAGCCAAATAATGCTGAATGTAGCTGCCCTGCGCAAAAAAGGTAACGCCGCGCCAAGGAAATGACCCCAGACCCATATAGTTCCTGACCACCAAGGCTTGCCCCGGCAGCAATGAATCTGTGGTGAAATAGGTGCTGCTGAGTACGTAAATAAAATCATCGGCGAGGAGATCGGGGTACATGGTCATGAGCCAAAGATCCGATAGAGGTACGTCTGTCCAGATAACAAAGCTGTCGCCTTGCTCCATTCCGTATAATTCGTAAAAATCATACCCTTCATAAAAATCAAACTCATGAAGATATTCGAAAGCCGCCAACAAATCATCTCTTGCAGGGGCGATGTTGATGGTGAAATCGGCGTGGTAGTATGTAAAGTCGGTATCTTGTGTTGCGATGTGGAAACCAGATGCCGTTTCGTCTGTGTTGTTGCCTATAGTAGCTTCATCGTTATTCTGCGCTGCTGCCGGAGGGATTTCCGGCTCCTGCTGATGACTGCCATCACCATTTTGTATGTTGTTGCTTGTGCCATCGCTCCCATTACAAGCTGCAAGAAATATAAGCCCTAAAGCCAAAAGCATGGCAAAGAATATGCGTCTGTTCATTATTGTTTGCTCCTTAATCTACTGGGGACACCTTCCATCGTCTGCGGGGGTGTCCTTGCCTTTGTTTGTGAAGTGTGTCCATGATATGGAAATGTAAAAACACTATGCCGACCGTTAGAGGTCGGCATTTTGTAAATCTGCTATTTCATCATGTGTTAATCCAGTTGCGATTACAATGTTTTCGACTGCCATGTTCATACTCAGTAGATTTTTCGCCACTGACAGCATAGTATTTTGAGCCGCCTCACGCTCTCTTGACCAGATATCCCACTCCAACTTCTGCCTGCTCTCATAAAGCATACGAGTTCTTTCGTCTTGTGACAACTCCGCAAGGCGGACAACGGCTTTTTTGATTACAGGATTTTTTTCGGCAACCATGTCAAACTCCTCCTTGCTCTCAGCGTTCAGAAACTTCATCCACTCCCATAGGCTTGTACCATCTGCTACTTCCGGGAGCTTATTTAATTCCAACGTGTTTACTTCAATAATGTCAGTAAACTCTACGTTATTTTCACGGTCATAAAGCGTAAAGCGATGGTGATATTTTGGACTATCAGCTATCAAAATATAGTCAGTGATAATTATGCTGATGACTTTTTTGATTTGCTGATATTTTCCACCAGAGCCGACCTGTTCCGTCACCATCTTAGAGGAATAGAACACGACACGTTCTTTCATAGATGATGTTGGCTTGACCTGGATTTCGATGTCGATAATTTTTTTCGATTTTGTTTTTATCTTTACGTCAAGTATGCCAAGTTTATCACCATCATAATCTTGTAAAAGAAAGGGGTTTACAATTATTACTTCGCCATAATCATCTTCGGGTATCCTCAACACGGATTTTAGAAAATCTGTTAAAAATTCAACGCTTCGCTCGTCACCGAATAGAAGTTTGAAAATTATGTCAGACTTAGGCGAAAGGATTTTGATGTTATCGTTTTCCAAAAGGACATCACCGCTTCTCAGTAATCTTTGTAACCAAAGTATAGCATATTCCATATGTAAATTCTATAAAATTTTTTAGATGGCACAATGGCGGACATCAAATAGAAATGTCCGCTTTTCATTGAAAGGAGAAGCAATTGGCAATTTATTTTTATGCTCGTGTAAGTGCATTTGACCAAAACCTTGACCGTCAACTTGTTGCAGCAAGCGAACGCAAAATCCCAACTGAAAACGTGTTCACCGAAAAACTATCGGGCAAGGACACAAAGCGTCCTGAACTTCATCGGCTTATGGCGATTGTTAAATCTGGTGACGACGTGATTGTGGAATCAATTTCACGATTTGCTCGAAATACAAAAGATTTGCTTGGCCTTGTGGAGAAACTAAACGCAAAAGAGTTTAACCTTTGTCAAGTGTTTTCCGAAAATTAATTTGTTTGAAAACGCAAAAAAGCCCAGAGCGGTTGATTGCTCTGGGCTGTGGGGGAGCTATTCAAAATCTACATACTCACAAGACAGGGGCGGCGTGGGCTTTAGGTTCGGAAATGCTTAATATACACGTCAAGTCATTGCAAAATAGCAAAATGAATATATTTTGCTCCAACCATTACAACATTCCAAATACTGTGCATTGCCATTGGGTATACAATGCTTTTGCTTTTTTGGTATGCAACGCCGTACCAAAGCCCTAAAACCATAGAAAGTGTCAATTGAACCCAACTTGCGCTAACCGAAAACGGATTAAGTGACAAACTAACATGTGCTAAAGTGAAAAGCACCGCCGCAATTACGTTTTCAAGTGAAATATTTAACCTTTCATTTTTTAGAACCATGTTTTGTTGGAAGTTGTACACCACTTTGTTTTCTCGGAAGCTGTATAACAATAGCGTTATCGGTAATGCCCGAAAGAGAATTTCTTCTGATGGACCGGTAAGCAATAACTGAAATCCTAATTGACCTGCTATATTAGTAATATTAAGCGGATAATCAGGCGTTCCGACATTGCCAAGTATCTGTGCGCCCAAATGCCAAATCAATGCAAATGCAAGTGCTATCAGGGTAAAATTTTTGACAAACTCCACGCCAGTTTTTTTATCACCAAGCCCAAAGCCGAAATCAAGTTTTAATGCCTTTGCTGTAATTGCAATTACGAACAACGCTAACAACACCTGTACGATGTGATGAATAGCAATCCAAGCAAAGCGACCATACTCATCTATTGTGTCAAATATAAATTGGCTAGCAACAAAACGCCCTGCCGCTGGTGCTAATTTCAGAAAAGAAATAGGAGCAGAACTGTTGTGATATTATGAAAAATGCTATTTTGCTTTCTGCTCTCCAAAATCTCAACCTCCACAAATATAAATTAAACAGTCTGCATAAGCAGACAAGCCTTGTTACTCCTAATATTTTTGCCACGATACTACGGTTACTACTAATCTCAATACTCACGAAACGGCAGATTTTTCTACCGTTCACGGCGTTATGCTTATTAAGCGAATTTCAAAAATTCCTCGACTTCTTTGCCAATGACGTCAAGGTAGTCTCGGTGATAAGCTATGTTGAGGTGGTTGCTTCCATCTATTACAACAAGTTTTGCCCTATCTCCAAGTCTTGTCATGTGGTCTTTTCGGTATTCTTCATGCTTCACACGCTCGTCATCATCTAACTCCGCTAAACCGGAACTGAACACCAAAATCGGGATGTGATTGGGAATCGGCATGGCCAAAACCTCTTGTATATTCCCTGCCAAAGCAATGTCCTGTGCAATCAGCGTATCAGCATGATTTGGAATTTCATCAATATTCTCCAACTCCTCTTGGGTGTAACCATGCGTCAAAAACTCGGCATAGATTTCATTTATAGCTTCTTCGTCGATTGACACTTCTTCTTGATGTTCGGTTAAGGCTTGTTTATAGGCGGCACTCAATTCTTCTATTTCTTCATCAGCA
>WQUY01000016.1 GCA_009781855.1 Oscillospiraceae bacterium
CTCGTTTTTGTTTACTTTACGCTCGCTACGGCCTAAGAGCCGGGTGGGGGACGCGGGCGCGAAGCGGGGGCGTAAGAAATGATTGAGGATTGTAACGCTCACCCACGAAAATTATACACTATGTGTCGTCTTAACAGAACAGTCACGCTCCTTATGTCCGCTACAATAGAACACAGAGGTGAGCGAATGATTGACGTAGATAATTTAGAAAAATCTTTGGGAATGAGAGTTGCCCAGCTCCGCACGGCAAAAGGCGTTTCCGCACGTGACATGAGCCTTTCTATTGGGCAAGGGGCAGCGTATATCCACAATATTGAGAACAGAAAAACAATGCCATCAATGCGAGGCTTCCTTTATATATGCGAGTATCTCAACATTTCTCCCAAAGATTTCTTTGATATGGATTCCGCAGACCCCGAAAAGTTAAATGAGATAATCAAAGACATGAAGGCCTTAACCCCGGAACAACTTTCCAATATTGCGAATATAGTAAAAGACATAAAAAAATAGGCATCATAGCCTATTTTTTTCTTATCGTGCGGCTTTTTGATGCTACACAGATATGGTCTGGATTCACAAATTGCAAAAGAAAACAACGACAAAACACTTAAGCAAATTACAGCAAAACGCTTAATTTTCATTGACTTTTTTCTAGGCTATGCGTCTTAAAAAGCGGAAATGGTGAAATCACATTTTTGTGAATATAATCCATTTCCGTCTTTTGGGTTATTGCGCGATAGCTTCTTTAAGCAAGGGTTGAACCAGAATATCTTCCAATTGCCTCACCAAATCATCAGATAATTCCAAAGCTTCAGCTACTTCACCAAGAGGCATTCCTTTTTTGATGAGTTTTATCGCAGACTCAATAACACCTTGTTCCATACCTTTTCTTACGCCTTTTTCCATGCCTTCTTCTAGGCGTGCTTCAAGCTCCTCTTCGAAGCTGTATTCTCTGGCCAACATATTTGCCACCTCCTCAAAATGCTCTTGCAAAAAGTCTGCAAGTATGTTTTCTTCGATGCACTGTGCAATCGCAGGTTTAATTGCTTTATCCCTAGATAAGCCGCTCTTTTGATTTTGTCGGATGAGCTCAACGAGATAGGCATAGCCTTTTAAAGATGGGCTCTTTTCCAAGGCCTCACAACCGCTGTCGTAATTTACATTCAATACTTTTGCCGTCAGCTCCAATGTGAACCCTCCGGCTTCGATCTCAAAAGCATCTGAAAGTTTTAGGACATCCTTTGTCAGCTTTTTTTCGCCATTATAGAGTACATAAAATTTTGGTGCCGGAATCTTGAACAATTGATCTTTGTAGACTTCTTTCATCTTAACAAACCATGTATAGTATACATCTGTGGCGTAAGACAGCAGCCTTATTGGCATATTAGGGTTAAAACTGGATTGATGTTCACTAAACAGGATCAACTTGTTCTCAATAGCTATAGCAGCGTCATTGTAGCGGCGAAGTAAAGAGTCTTCTAAATTGCAGACCATAGCGTGAGTATCCGGCGGATAGTTTGTACCCTCAAGTGCATTGCATAGCTCAATGGCTCGTGCTTTCTCGCTGAATAACATGCGAAATAACGTATCTTTGACATTGTTTCCGCTTTTTTGCTTGGCTTCTTGTAGACCTTTCTCCTCGTGATGTTCCATTGGACTCTCCTCACATTTGAATTATAGCACTCTAAACGAGTGCTTGCAATAAAAAGGCGCAAAGAACTCTGCCAAACAGCGCCATATTGCTTGGTTAAAGCATAGCACAAAGCGATTGCACTGTCATTGCACGTTTGTTTACTCATTTGAGGGCACAAACTGTGAAGTTCATACAATTTGGCTTGCTCGATGAAGGGTATTTTCAGTATCCGTACAGTGCTCTGCCCCTACGCCCCAAAACCTCATTCAAGAAACAGAATTTGAGAGTAGTCATTGCAGTCGTAGATGTGTTATACTCCAAGGTAGTAATTTCGTTTTCTGCATTGCCTTGTTTGTTTTGGACTTGGCGGTAATATTTATAATCAAGCGAAGAGCGCGTCGCGACCGAGGTTGGCTCGGTCATGGCCGAACGAGCGCAGATTTCACAAGGATCAAAACCGCGCGGTCTTTGCCGCGCAACACGCACGAAGTGCGGGGTCTGGGGCTCTGCCCTGGGGTTAATACCTTTTATATTTGTGGTAGTTGCGCTGAAAAAGCGCGATGTAAGCTCTTGTTGCGGATGTTCAAGGTTAAGTTGGTGGATTGCAACTGAGCGATTGGCGATAATAAAACCACCAAATCAAAGGAGGTCATCGTCATGACGTTGAATGAAAAAATCCACCAATTAAGAAAAGGAAAAGGCTTGTCGCAAGAGGAACTCGCATCACAACTAACCGTTTCCAGACAGGCAATTTCAAAATGGGAGCTTGGTGAATCTGTGCCAGACACGGAAAATGTTGTGCAATTAAGCAAAATATTCGGCGTGTCTACTGATTATTTGCTAAATGATGAATACGAGAGTGACAAAGATATTCCTGCCGTAAAGAAAAACAGCGAAGCCCTTAAAATAGAACTGCGTAACAATGTTATGCTCAGTGGCTTTTTACTTGCTTTAGCAGCGGCTTTAGTTGTATCAACTATTGTATGGGTAGGGCAATGGGAAATCCGTGGCATCGTTTCAGGTTTGTGTTTTTTAGTTATCTTAGTTGTTTGCTTCTGCCTTGAATTTTTGTATCTATCAAAATTTCCATCAAAAAAGCAAGCTAACGCAAAGAGAATAAAACTCTATTCAATAGGAGTGTGGTTTATCCTTCCAATACCAGTTTGGACTGTAGTACATCAAGCGATTTTCTATTACCCACGCCCATTCCTTTACGGTACGCAATATTTAGTGTTTATTGCAATGTATGCCGTATTAGCGCTAAGTCTAACACTCATACTCAGGCTGCTCTATAAAAGAGAGCGAAAATGCTTGGCTTGATTGCGGAGTACGACGTTCCTGTTCTTGAACCAACAGATGAAGCGGTATTGATTGCCGACCGCTATGTTAAAGACGAGATTATACCGTCAAAATACAGAACAGATGGCTTGCATATTTCCCTTGCTACGGTGTATAATTTAGATATGATAATCAGCATGAATTTTCAACATATAGTAAGAAGAAAAACGAAAATCGGAACAGCTCTTGTCAATGCTTTATATGGCTATCGACCAATTGAAATCTATACCCCAATGGAGGTGATTGAAGATGAAAGTTAATAACGATTTTGAACAAGAAGTCAATGAAATTCGCCTTGCTATCCATGAAGAAACCAAGAACATGAATCCGACAGAACTTAACGAATATTACAGAAAAAATACGGAAGATACCATTAAGAAGTACGGTTTTAAGACAATAGCCCATATCAAAGCAGACGCATCATAATGAAATTCTGAATAGTAAGTGACGAGAAAGCCCACACAGCAAGGTAATTACAGCCTTATCGCATGGGGGCTTTTCCCATGTTCAAAAAAATTCCTCTTGACAAAAACAAAGTCGCTTTTCTCGGAACTCATCTATCAGGCGACGCCCCTGTAAACTGTGACGAAGAAACAACATGAATCGCCATTTCAGGCAATACCTTGCTGAAACTTTCAGCACTGAGTTCTGATACATTCAATGACTTCAGTGAAAATTTCCGTATCAGCTGCTCTATGTTCTCACGTCTGCGGCCAGTCATCTTCGAAACAAATCCCTTAGAAACTAAAATGACAACATCACTTCCCGGCGAGACATTAGTGAGCAAGCACACAGCCTTATTAAAGCAAATCTTAGAATAAACGAGCTCTCCAAAAGCAGGATGATAAGCGCCCGCACAGGCCGCACCACCGCTGAGTTCATCCGAAGGATTGAGCCCAAGCCTAATAATCGGAATACCGACCTGATCAAAAATCAAACATAACTCAGCACATAATGAAACAGCCTCGCTTACCGAATGCTCAGCATATAAGCCCGCACGCCATAGATCAAAAAGCTTCGTGCCTTTTACAATCACCGTAGGATAAATCCTCACACCATTCGGCGAAAGCGCAACGATTTGCCGCGCGGTATCTAAAGACCGCTCCCATGAATCGCCGGGAAGTCCGGTCATCATCTGCAAAATCAAGTCCAACCCCGAAGCCCGAATAACCTCTGAGGCCGCCCGAACATCGGATGCGCAGTGACCACGCCCGGACATTTCAAGAACGGCATCACACATAGATTGGGCACCCAGCTCAATGGTTTTTACGCCAAACCTTTTGAGTCTGTTTACAATATCAAAATCTATACAATCAGGCCTCGTGGATACCCTGATTGTATTTTGAGGATTGCTTGCAATGAACTTCTGAGCCGCACTCAGCAGGGACTCCTGCAAAGAAACAGATAATGCAGTAAAACTCCCGCCGTAGAACGCAAGCTCAATCGGGCGGGATTTATAATCACAATTTTCAGTGTGCTTTGATGCATACTTCATGGCTTCCAGCGCTTCCGCTATGATCACACTGACGTGTTCGGCAGAGACCTGCTCGGAAACACCGCTGATTTTTTGCTGATTGCAAAACACACATTCGTGCAAGCAGCCATAATGAGGTATAAATACAGGAATTATCCGTCGATTAGGCATAAGTTTCTATCTCTCTATTTACTATTTACAGTCCGGTATCTAAAGCTGACCGAGCAGAGGCTTGCTCAGCCTCTTTTTTACTCTTACCTGTTCCATGCCCTATTGAAACCCCATTGAGCTGCACCTCAACAGAAAAAACCTTCATATGGTCAGGCCCATCTTCACTGAGTACATGATAACTCAGTACTTGTCCGGCTTTCTCCTGAACTCTCTCTTGAAGAGCCGTCTTATAGTCCGTAATTTCGCGATGCATCGAATTTGCATCGGTTACCAAAAAGCTTCTGATAAACTTGGTGACCGGTTCAAAGCCACCGTCCAGATAAATAGCAGCAATAACAGCCTCAACTGTGTCCGCAAGGATTGACGGACGCTCTCGCCCTCTTCCCTTTTCTTCACCGCGTCCTAATCTGATGTACTTACCCAAACTCATTGTCTCTGCGAGCGAGGCCAGGCTTTTCTCACAGACGATTTCAGCCCTGACTTTGGTCATTCGACCCTCAGGCAAATTCGCCTTACTTTCAAAAAGTATTTTCGACACCGTCATTTCAAGTACAGCGTCGCCCAAAAATTCTAATCGCTCATTACTGCCCTTGCCGCTTTTCTTATTTTCGTTTGCAAAAGAACTGTGTGTCAAAGCCTCATCAAGTAGCGATAGATCATTAAATGAGTAACCCAGACTTCGTTGCAGCTCTTTTAGTTTATCTTCATTCATTCACTTGTATCCTCATGCCTTTCCAGGCAAAATTATTCTACCTGCTGCGCATCCTGCTCAGGAGTTTTCATGCTGGAAATATTTTCGTGCAACTTTGCTGCAATGTCAGACTTGGCGACGTTGCAAGCCTGGTGGATGGCATTTGAAATCGCAAATGCATTTGATGAGCCATGCGCTTTAATCACAGGTTTTGAAATGCCCAACAACGCTGTACCGCCAATCGCATCAGGATTCAGCCTTTGTTTCAGCTGTAACAAATTTTTTCTGACAAGCAGTGCACCCAACTTTGTTTTTGCATTGGCCATAAATATGCCTTTGAGTTCAGACATGAAAAAAGATGCGGTGCCTTCGATTGTTTTAAGGAAAATGTTGCCGGTAAATCCATCACAGACCAGAACATCACATGCACCTTTCATCACTTCTTTTGCTTCGACATTTCCTACAAAATTTAACGCTCCGGATAACGCAGCCTTTTCAAGTAGTTCATAGGTCATCAGCTGAAGCGGCGTGCCCTTTGTTCGCTCAACGCCATTGTTTAAAAGCCCAACTCTGGGTGCACTTATTTGCATCATGTCCTGTGCATAAAATGAGCCCATATAGGCAAATTGCAGAAGATACTCAGGTGTGCATTCTGAGTTGGCTCCGCAATCAATGAGTATAAATCCACCGGCGGTATTGGGGATAAACGGGGCAAGCGCTGCACGTCTGATCCCTCTTACCCGCTTAACAATAAGTGTTGCACCCGACAAAAGCGCCCCGGTGCTGCCTGCCGAAACCAAGGCATCTCCGCGCCCATCACGCAGAAGGGCAAGGGCAACACTGAGGGATGAATCTTTTTTTAAGCGAATCGCATGCGCAGGATCCTCTTCTATGCCGATTACTTCACTTGCATTGACGATTTCTATGCCTGCCGGAAGTTCATGGCGCCCCAGAGCCTCAAACACATGGAGAATTTGCTCCCCTTTGCCTACCAAAGCGATTTCAACACCATATGCTTCATTAGCTTTCAGCGATCCCTCAACAATAGCATCGGGAGCATTGTCCCCACCCATTGCATCAACTATAATTTTCATCGCATCCCCCTTAGTGTAAGCTGACCGGAGTCGAACACCCAGCAGCTTATGACATAATTTCTGCCAAGCAATCTAAAGCATCTTAACGATTTCATCAATGGTCGTCAGTGCACGCTGCGAAATCGCCATGTTTTTGTTTCGCTTACCCTTTACCTTTTCTCCTAAAGGCTCTATGATGCCAAAATTCACATTCATAGGCTGAAAGTCAGAGACCGACCCCCCGGATGTGTACAGCGCCAGAGCGCCGATGGCCGTCTGTGCAGGAAAATCTATAGGTGGCTTAGATTGAATTTCACGCACAATCTCAAGACCTGTAAGAAGCCCCGACGACGCTGATTCAACATATCCCTCAACGCCTGTGATTTGACCTGCAAAGCTTACATTCGGATTGGATTTCAGCCGGTTGTATCTATCGAGCAGCTTCGGTGCATTTAAAAAGGTGTTTCTATGCATCACGCCATATCGCTCAAACTGCGCCTGCCTCAATGCCGGAATCATTGAAAATACTCGCTTTTGCTCGGGAAATTTCAGATGTGTCTGAAACCCGACAAGATTATACAATGTCCCCTGCGCATTATCTTTTCTCAACTGAACTACTGCATAAGGCTCTTTACCGCTCTTTGGGTCTATCAGACCAACAGGTTTGAGCGGGCCAAAACGCATCGTATCTTCACCACGCCGTGCCATTACTTCTATCGGCACACATCCCTCAAACACTTTTTTGTCCTCAAAACCGTGGAGCTCTGCCTCCTCTGCCTGAATCAGCTCAGAATAAAATTCAAGATATTCATCTTTGGACATAGGGCAGTTGATATAATCTGCGGTGCCTTTGTCATATCGTGAAGCAAAATAAGCACTCTGCATGTCTATGCTTTCAAATGTCACTATAGGCGCAGCCGCATCAAAAAAGCTGAGCATTTTCCTGTCCGGAACCAACGAAAGCAGCTCTTCTGCAAGCGCGTCTGCCGTAAGCGGCCCGGTTGCAATAATCACACGACCATCAGGAATGTTTACGATTTCAGTTTGTGTAACCGTAATCAGCGGATGGCTCTTTACCCGATTGGTAACCATCTGTGCAAATAGGGTTCTGTCTACGGCAAGCGCACCACCGGCGGGGATACGTGTCTCATCTGCACACTCCATAATCAGGCTGCCGAGTTTTCTCATCTCCTGTTTCAGAAGACCCACAGCATTGGTCAAGTCATCGCTTCTGAGCGAGTTTGAACAAACAAGCTCGGCAAAATCAGATGAAATATGAGCCGGAGAGCATTTTTCAGGTTTCATTTCAAAAAGTTCAACTTCAATATCCGCTTTGGCAAGCTGCCATGCTGCCTCACATCCTGCCAGACCGGCGCCAACAACCTTTACTTTCATAACTATTCACCGGCCGTCCCGGTCGTTTTTGACTTTGATGCTTTTCCAGCTTTTTTCTCTTCTGCCGGCGCTTGTTTTGACGCTGACTTTTTGGCCGCTGGCTTTTTGGCTGGCGCTTTTTTGGCTGCTGGCTTTTTTGCCGCCGCCTTTTTTGCAGGTGCCTTTTTTTTCTTGTCATCTGCATCGGATTTCTGCTCGCCATCCGATGTACTTTCTTCTTCAGTCTTTTTCTTTTTATACCCTCGTTTATCTTCAGGTAGAAACTCCTTGCAATCTGGATTGCTGCAAAATGGCTTCTTAGAACCCCTACCGGATAGTTTGAACATGGTTTGACCGCAGACCGCACAATTTTCGGCCACAGGAACATCCCAAGTCATAAATCCGCATTCTTTGAGGTGCTCACATGCATAATATGTGTAGCCATTCTTTGACGTTCTTTTGAGAATACGCAAACCACATCTTGGGCATCTACCCGGCATCTCTATAACGATTGGTTTGGTCACGCTGCATTCCGGATATCCGGGACATGCCAGAAATCTGCCGAAACGACCGGATTTTATAACCATTTGAAGACCGCACTCATCACAAATCTCATCAGAGACCTCATCCGGCACTTTAATTCGCGTGCCCTCTAATGCAGTTTCGGCGTTATCTAACGACACCTTAAATCCGTCATAAAAACCTTCAAGGACATGATGCCAGTCATCTTTTCCCTTTTCTACACTGTCGAGCAGCTCTTCCATGCGCGCAGTAAATTTCAAATCAACTATATCGCCAAAACGCTCCTTCATCAGGTTTGTTACAACCTCACCAAGCGGCGTCGGACGGAGTGCTTTTCCTTCCTTAACAACATACTCACGGCTCAGGATTGTAGAGATTGTCGGCGCATAGGTACTCGGCCGCCCTACTCCTGTCTCTTCCATCGCACGTATGAGCGTAGCCTCTGTATAACGTGCAGGTGGTTGCGTGAATTTTTGTTCTTCATTGATGCCTACAAGACCCAGCGGATCGCCATCTTTGAGCGCCGGTAACGGCGATTGTTTCTGCACTTTTTCCTCATCTTTGCTTTCCTCATAAACGGCGGTAAAGCCTGGAAAAACAATGACTGAATGGTTCGCTCTAAACACATAAGACGCTGATATCACATCAACTGTCACACTATCATAGATTGCAGAAGCCATCTGGCTGGCAACAAACCTTCCCCAAATCAAACGATACAGTCTGAGCTGGTCACTTGTAACACTGCCTTTGATGCGCTCGGGAGTAATAAAAACATCACTCGGGCGTATGGCTTCATGAGCATCCTGCGCATTATTTTTGGATTTGTAAAAATTCGGCATGTTCGGGTAGTATTGCTGACCATATGTATCGACTATGAAATTCTTCGCCTCAGCCATCGCATCGGCCGAAATCCGGAGTGAATCTGTTCTCATATAGGTGATCAGACCAATCGTTCCCTCGCCTTGTATATCAATGCCTTCATAAAGCTGCTGGGCTATTGACATGGTTCTACGCGGAGCCATGCCCAGTCTTCGGGACGCTTCCTGCTGGAGCGTCGAGGTAATAAACGGCGGCGATGCCGATCTTTTTTTATCCGAGCGCTTTACAGACTTCACCGAAAAAGATGAACTACGCACAGCGTCAACAACTTCTATTACCTCGGCCTCGCAAGTCAGTTCAAGCTTTTTGTTTTCATTTCCGTGAAACGCCGCAATAAAACTGTCGGGCGTTTCCGAGCTTTGTAAATCAGCGGGGGTCAATTCTACATTTAATAACCAATATTCTTCCGGCTTAAAATCACGAATCTCGCCTTCCCTGTCCGTTACCATCCTTGTTGCAACAGACTGCACTCTTCCAGCCGACAAACCGCGCCTGATTTTCTTCCATAAAAGTGGGCTCAGTTTGTATCCGACAATCCTGTCAAGGATTCTCCTTGCCTGTTGCGCATTAACCAAATCCATATCTATTGCACGAGGATTCTCAATGCTGCTGCGCACAACCTTTTGTGTAATCTCATTAAAAGTCACCCTGAATGTTCGCTCATCAGGCAATTCCAATAGCTCTTTAAGATGCCATGAGATTGCCTCACCTTCACGATCAGGGTCGGTGGCAAGGTAAACATTTGAACTGTTCTTTGCCGCTTTGGAGAGTTCACTTATCGTGCTTTCTCTTGCTTTGACGGGCTGATAATCTGGGGCAAACCCATGTTCTATATCTACGCCCAATGTGCTTTTGGGCAAATCTCTCAAATGCCCCATAGACGCTGTCACTTTGTAGTCAGCGCCCAGATATTTCCCAATAGTTTTTGCCTTTGCTGGCGATTCAACTATGACAAGATTGCTTTTTTGTTTTGCCATTAACTTTAACCTCGCATGTGTTTTAATTGATCGTCGAAAACTAATCGCTTAGCTATTAAAGACCGACATTTCCATTCACCAATTTAAGTTCTCTATTATGGGTACGAACCACATATCCTTTAATTTCAAGCATTGTGATAGCAGAGAGCACTCTTTGTGCAGACAGCCCAGAATTCAGTATTACCTTGTCCATTTGCATGGCTTCATCTTGGATTATTTGAGCCACTGTTTGCTCATCACCATCAAGACTCACTATCATTTGCTCAAAGTCAATATAGTCTACGTCAGTTATGTTGTCAATCTCTTTTTTAATTTGTGTCGGTTTCACCGTACGCACTTCTGCTGGTCTGGCTGTTGGTTTTACTGTTGGTTTTACTGTTGGTTTTATTGCCGAATGAATTCCGGCTACTGGCACGAAATTGACCGAGGAGGGAAAATCATCAGGTAGATTCTCGTAATACGATGAGATCTTATCCGGAAACAACTCCGCATATTCGCTTATAATATCATCGGAAGATAATAACGGTATTGCGCCATCACGCAAAAGCGCATTCGACCCCGTAAAGCTCGGTGCATCAACATTTGCAGGCAAAGCAAAAATGTCACGACCTTGCTCCAACGCTCTGAGTGCCGTGATTAGCGCACCGCTACGTTTAGGCGCCTCAATAACTGCAACACCAACAGAAATACCGCTGATCAGCCTGTTTCTGGCCGGAAAGTGAGACTTAACCGCAGGCATCTTTGGTGGATATTCACTGATCAAAACACCGTGATGCATCACATCCTCAAACAAGGACTTGTTTTCTGGTGGATAAACAATACCCGGGCCTGTCCCGATTATCCCAATCACTTTCCCACCGGCCTCCAGCGCGCCTTGCGCCGCAGCTGAATCAATCCCCTTGGCAAGCCCGGTAGCCACAATGACTCCCCTTTTTGAAATATCATATGCTATGGACTTGGAAAAACTCATACCGTACGGAGTGCACTGCCTTGTTCCAACTATTGAAACAACGGGCTCCTCATCAATTGCAGGCATAACGCCACGCGTATACAAGACCAACGGAGGATCATATATATTCCTAAGCCTTTCAGGATACAGCGCGTCATTAAAAGTGATTGCTCGGCATCCTATTGCGACACAATCTGCCAGTATGCGATTGGCTTTATCCAAATCTTTATTGAGCAAACGAGAGATATCATCCGGCCTGAGCCCACCGACAGCGTTGTAATCAGCCCTGCTTGCCAGAAACACTTTCTCTGGGTCGCCAAAGTGCCTCATCAACCTGAGGGAGGTGACCGCACCGATACCGCTTATGGTCGAAAGCCAAATCCAAAAGCAAAGTGAATGCATCTATTGTAACCATTCCTTTCTGGGTACGCATGACTTTAGCGGCCGTCAGGCCGATGGGTTTTTTCTCCCGTCAGCTTTATTCAGTGCGCGCACACCACATGATGACCCCTGCCGCAACCGCAGCATTCAATGACTCGCAATCCGGCGAGATTGGGATTTTTATCTGCTCATCACAAAGTGCCAATATGGCTCCGGAAATACCGGCACCCTCGCTACCAATCACAATTATTGAATCCTTTAAACGAACCTCTGTGATATCCTTTGAACCCTCGCCCACAGAAGCTCCAACAAATCGAATACCTCTTTCTTTAAGCCTTTTGATTTCAGACTGGTTCATCATTATTGACGGCTGCTTAAAAAGCGCACCCATTGTCGCCCGGATTGTCTTGGGGTTATATAAATCTGCACATCCCTCGGACAAAATAACACCGCCGATACCAAAGGCATTTGCTGTGCGGATTATTGTTCCAACGTTTCCGGGATCCTGTAAACCATCCAGCAAAATCATAGACCCACCGTCAAAGGTATCATAAGATTTTGGAATTCTGCATGTAAACAACACACTTTGAGCATTCTTCAGAGGCGAAAGCGCATGAATAATACTCTCATCAGTCAAGTACACTTTCGTCTCAATCGGTAGCGGAAATGGAATATGATTTGAAGTGAGTACTGCGACTATCTCAGCACCGCCTCTTTCCGCTTCCTTTAGAAGCTTCATACCATCGCAAAGAAACTCTCCGCAAGAATAACGATATGCCCTGCTCATACCCAGCTTCTTAAAGTGGACACATAAAGGATTGCGCCTGCTTGTTATCTTTTCCATGATTTACCTCCTGTTCTGTTTGCTTCTCACACTATGCACCTACACTTTAGACATAACTTTCTACATTTGTCCCATACAGGGGTAAAAGCCGCTCTCGCGGCTTTTACACTTTAGCTGACGAGAGTCAAACTCCTGTCGGCTTAATCTTCAATAGGTTTCATTGTGGGAAAAAGCAACACATCCCTTATTGATGAACTGTTGGTCAACATCATCACACAACGGTCAATGCCAATTCCCAGACCGCCCGTCGGCGGCATCCCATACTCAAGCGCATTGATAAAATCATCATCCATCATGCTCGCTTCCTCCATCCCGGCATCTCGAAGCTCAACCTGAGCAAGAAATCTCTGCTTCTGATCAATGGGATCATTGAGCTCACTAAACGCATTGCCCATTTCGGAGCAACAGATAAACACCTCATATCGCTCGGTCAGTCTTGGGTCAGACTTCTTCCGCTTTGCAAGAGGCGAAACCTCAACAGGATGATCTATAATAAAGACAGGTTGAATCAGCTTCTCTTCGACCCTTTGGTCAAAACACTCATAAAGCAAATCGCCCCAAGTCGGCTCACGACCATCTGGCATCTTGACACCAATTGACGCCGCTGCTTTTACAGCATCCTGCGTGCTTTCAAAAGACATAAAATCAACACCGGTATGTTGTTTTACTGCATCGGCCATCGAAAGACGCGGCCAGCCCGGAGAAAGATCTAAGTCGTGCCCAAGCCAGCTCAGTTTATAGCTTCCGGTTATGTTGAGCGCAGCCGAAGAAATCAGCTCCTCAAACAAGTCCATAATATCATTATAATCGGCATACGCCTCATACAGCTCTACAGAAGTAAATTCTGGATTATGCTTTGTGCTTATGCCCTCATTGCGAAAAATTCGTCCAATCTCATAAACTCGCTCAATACCGCCAACAATAAGCCTTTTAAGATGAAGCTCCGTAGCAATTCTAAGATACATGTCCATATTGAGGGTGTTATGATGCGTAATAAACGGCCGCGCCGTCGCACCGCCTGAAATGGTATTGAGGATTGGTGTCTCAACCTCCATGTAACCGCGGCTATCTAAAAATTGCCGTATATATGAAATGAATTTGCTGCGCACTTCAAATACTTTGCGCACATCAGGGTTCATGATCAAATCGACATAACGCTGGCGATACTTCAGTTCAAGATTAGTCAAACCATGAAATTTCTCCGGAAGCGGCCGTAGCGACTTAGACAGCAACGTAACCGATTTGCAATGAACGGATATCTCACCCATCTTTGTCTTGAAGACTGCCCCGGTAACACCTATAAAGTCGCCTATATCACCCTTTTTAATGTCGGAGTATGCTTGTTCACCAACATCATTGAGCTTAATGTAAATCTGAATTCTTCCTCTGTCATCCGCAATATCAACAAAGGTTGCCTTGCCCATCTCACGCTTTGCCATGACCCTTCCGGCCACGGTCACATCTTTATTTTCAAAGCCCTCGTAATCATCTTTTATTTCGGCTGAATACGCTGTGCGCGAAAACTTTGTAATATGAAACGGGTCACGTCCTTCGTCCTGAAGCTTTTTTAGCTTGTCGCGGCGGACTTGAAGTATTTCAGAAAGTTCGTGCTCTGTTGTCTCTTCGTTTGAGCTGCTCAATAATTCGTCAGTCATAGTATACCCCTGTCCTTGTCAATAGTATTACAGTTAAGCAGTCGTTAGTTTATTTTCAGAACTTCAAATCTCAACAATCCTGCCGGGGCTTCAATCTCAACGACTTCGCCCACTTTACGTTCCATAAGCCCCCTACCAAAAGGAGAATCGTCGGATATGCGAAACTCGGCCGGATCCGCTTCCTGAGAGCCTACGATTTCATAAACTTCCTCAGAATTATCTTCAAGATCCTTGACGGTAACCTTGCTGCCTATACCCACTTTGTCTTTTTTCTCTGATGCCTTAACAATCTCAACGTTTTCTATCAGATTTTTAATTTCGGCAATTTTTGAATACAGTTTGCCCTGTTCAGTTTTTGCGTCATCATACTCACTGTTTTCGGTAAGGTCGCCGAATGAACGTGCTTCCTTTATTTGCTGTGCAACTTCCTTTTCCCTGACCGTTTGCAGATAATGGAGCTCATCTTTCAGTTGTGAAAGACGCTCTATGCTCATTTTATACTTAGCTTCCTTGAACATCACTAAAACCCTTTCCGGAATAAATATTAGCTGACGGGAGTCAAACCCCCATCGGTTTTATCGCCAGCTTTAGGTAACACCAACAAAACAAAAAGCCCAACTATATCCACGAGGGATATTGGACGACAGTAACCAAAAGAGCTACTATTAGTAAGGAATTATATGTCATATTCCCCAATTTGTCAACAAAATTAAATATTTAGCGTGTCGTCTACCCTTTATTGCGTTATCTGCCGAGAATCTGAATCGCAGCCTGAACTTGCGGATCATCAGAAAGCGCCAGCTCTCCAGCCATAAGCAGCTCAAGTTCTGCTTCACTCAAAGGCACAATATGATCAGGTGTGAAGCCCCCCTCATCATGAAGGCTCACCCTATTTTTTGTAAGATACTCAGCAAAAGAAATATTTATCGCGCCGCCACCCGGTAGCGGAATGACTCTTTGCATACGACTCTTTCCAGTCGTCTGTTCCCCAACTACCTCAGCAAAACCATACTCACTCAGCATCGCGGCAAAATATTCTGCACCACTGAAAGAAAAACGATCAACAATAACAACCATTGGCAAATCGACATAATACGGATTGGACATCGTTATAAACTCATTGCCCGCCCTGTCAACGGTGACAAAAATTTCACCCTCCGGAAGTAGAAAGTCAAGAATATCTGAAACTTCGTTGACCCAGCCGCCGGGATTTCCGCGCACATCAAAAATCAAAGCAGCAGCGCCATCCTGTATCAAATCATTTGTCGCCGAGATAAAGCTCCGTGCCGAGCCTTCATTGAAGTTATATAGTCTAATCAAACCGATATCGTCATCGAGCATCTGAAAAGAAACCGGATCAAGGAAAATATGCCGAAAAACGACAGGGATAATTTCCAGACACCCATCCATTCTTTCAATGGTAAGCTCTGCAGTATTTCCCAACGGCCTTGAAAGCAAATCCCCTAATTGCGCAATGGTCATTCCCTTCGTATAGTTTCCATCAACTGCAATGATTATATCTCCGGACAATATACCCGATTCTTCAGCAGGCGACCCACGAAAAACATAAGTGATTTGAAAGTTTTGAGTCTGCTCATCCGTAGAGACCATAACGCCGATGCCTTCATATCGATTGTGCGCACTATCTCGGCTACGTGCAAATTCTTCCGCAGTCATATAAAATGACCACTCATCATTAAGGGCGGCAACCGCAGCCCGCTTCGCCGCAGTTGAGACCGCATCCATATCATATTCACCAATGAAAGAATCTTCGATTCTTATCAGAAGCGAAGCATAGTCTCGGACCGCATCAGACCTATTGCTAAAAGGCCCAAATGGAAATCCGACAATAATTACCATCCCAGCCCATGTCAACGCTGATGCAAAAAGCATCAGCGTTACCACAAACCATAATGAGTATTTACGTTTCATATTTCTAATCCAACAATCAGTTTACATGTCGTAACGGATCTACCCTTGTCCCATTGACCGTCACCTCAAAGTGAAGATGCGGCCCTGTGGATACACCGGTCGAGCCGATACGTCCAATTACTTGCCCCTGTTCAACTACCTGCCCACGGCTCACTGCTCTTGTGCTTAAATGAGCATAAAGGGTAGTTATTCTGTCACCGTTTGCGTTTTCACCATGGCTGATTACGATGAAGTTTCCAAATGATGAATTAAACTCTGATGTGATTACCGTGCCTCTGTCGGAAGCCACAACATTTGCTCCGTGTCTTGCGGCAATATCTATGCCCGTATGCTGTCGCATTACTCTGAAAACAGGATGCATTCTGACACCAAATCGGCTGGTCACATTGCGGCTTGAGGGTACCGGCCACAAAAGCGTGCCTGTGCCTCTGACGTTGCCTTGTTGATTCTGGCGAGCTGCTGCCGCCGCTGCGGCTTCCTGACGTGCAAGCTCTTGTTCTCTTGCGCGGATATCTCTTAATATGCGTGCCTCTTCCGCTGCAACCTCAGCATAAAGTGCCGCCTCAGTTTCTCTGTCTGCCTGCAACTGCGCGATGAGTTCGTTGGCTTCGTCTACCTGTAGTTCAAGCTCAAACTGCTTTTCTTCAAGCAATTCTTTTTCTTCTTCAAGCTCCTCTTTGGTCTCTTCAAGCGATCTGACAGCCAAAATCGTCTCCTCACGAGCCCTGATGAGATTAAAATATGTCAGTTCATCTGCCCGCATAATATCTGAGACAAAATCAATTCTCGCCAAAAGATCGGCAAAGCTGGTGGAGTCAAAGAGTATTTCAAGGTAAGAAATTGCCCCGTTTTCCTCCATATCGCGTACACGTCGTCTATAGAGCGCAAATTGCGCATCCTCACGCTCCTGAGCCAGAACAACTTCGTATTCTTTTTCGATAATCAGCAGTTCATATTGCTCAATCGTTGCTTCAATATTATCGATTTCCAAGCCGGTCAGCATTATTCTGTCATCAAGTATAGATTTTCTTCCCAGCTCGGTTCTTGTTGCAAAGTCAATCGCATTGATACTCGCCTGGATGACGCTCTTTCTTCTTTGATATTCTTGTAGTTCTGTCCTGAGTCTGCTGATTTGTTCGCGCGTTGCACTGGTATTTGCAGTAGCAACAAACGCATCAATGACAATAAAGCCTATGGATACCAACATTACAAATGCAAGTATTATAGCAATTATTCTAACAACTTTTCTATTCATCGCCATAAATCACCTCTTAAATCAATCGTTCGTTATATATTTAAAAGAATCTGAAATCAATTCTGGATATCTTTTATACTTTAAGGTATCTATTCAGCGCAAGCGCACTACCACCGACACCGACACCAAATCCTATAGCTGCAAACAATAAGAATATTGGGAGTGATACGTTTGAAAATGGTACAAGGTTGAGGAAAAATGCCTCGAACTCATATACCCTCCCAGCCAAAACGCCATAAGTACTCATGAGAATTGCAAATGCCGCCATCGAGCCGATTAGCCCAAGGATAAAACCCTCATAAATAAACGGCCAGCGTATGAACGCATTGGTAGCGCCAACCATCCGCATAATGGCAATCTCCTCACGCCGCTCAAATGTCGCAAGCTTTATTGTGTTTGACATGATAAACAATGAAATTGCCAACAAAACTGCGATAATTACAATAGAAACACCCGTTACAATCGTCCTCAGTGTTACAAGCGCCTGAGCAACCGTCAGGTTTGCATTGACTCTTCTGATTCCGTATATGGACAGCAAGTCATGCTGTGTATCGCTTATGAGCGCAACATCATAGACAAAGACTTCAAATCTGTGCCGAAACCACTCTGCATCCACGTCTGCAAACCGCGCTGTATCCTCATGCCTACCTAAAAAGGAGTACATGGCCTGTTCACGGCTTATAAAATTCACCCTGCTGACATTCGGTGTACGCGAAACCTCTGCGCCCAAGGCACGAGCCTCCGCTAACGACAGATATTCGTCGATATATGCCAAAATGATATTTTCGTTTTCAAGCTCCCCAATTACTGCGTTTATATTTACCGCTAATAAAATGAAGCTACCCATAATCAACAAAAATGCTATGATGATACAAATCGAAGCAAATGACATAAGCCCGTGGGTAAAAATGCTTGAAACGCCTTCTTTTATATAGTAACCGGTTCGGTTTCTACTCAACTTCATAGTTATAATAACCATCCATTCCGTCGCTGATTATACGTCCGCCATCTATCGCAATAACACGCTGAGACAATCTGTCAACCAGCGGTTTTTCATGTGTTACAATCAGGACTGTGGTACCCAGTTCATTTATTTTTTGCAGCAGCAAGAGAATTTCAAGGCTACGCGCCGGGTCAAGATTACCCGTCGGCTCATCGGCAATGATTAGCGAAGGGTTATTTACAAGTGCCCTTGCAATCGCTACCCTCTGCTGCTCACCACCCGATAATTCGTCGGGCTTGGCTTTAATCTTATTTTCAAGGCCGACAAGCTCAAGTACATACGGCACTCTTTGACGGACTTCTTTATTTGACGCGCCAATAACACGCATCGCAAATGCGACATTTTCAAACACAGATTTTTTCTCAATAAGGCGAAAATCTTGAAATATGACACCAATGGTTCTTCTCAGATACGGCATCTTTCGCATTTTTATCTTTTCCATATCATAACCATTGACAACGACTTGTCCATCTGTCGCTGCGATTTCGCCTGTCAACAATCTGATTATGGTGGATTTTCCTGACCCCGATGGGCCAACCATAAAGGCAAACTCGCCGGTGTCCAACGTAAACGAGACGCCTTTGAGAGCCTTCGTGCCGTTGGCATAAACCTTAAAAACGTCGGTCAATCTTATCATCTAAAACTTCGACTCCTGTGAAACGAGATACTTTTTGACCATAAGGGCTACTTTAAATACAATAGCATGGTCAAACTCACGAAGATCCAAACCTGTTATCTTCTTAATCTTTTCAAGTCTATAAACAAGTGTGTTTCTATGTACAAACAGCTTCCGCGATGTTTCAGAAACATTCAGGCTGTTTTCAAAAAATTTATCTATTGTGAATAGCGTTTCCTGATCCAAAGCTTCAATCGGGTTGCGCTTGAAAACCTCCGACAGGAAAATTTTGCATAGCGTTGTCGGTAATTGATAAATCAGTCTGCCGATGCCCAAACTCTCAAAGTTTATGATGCTCTTATCCGCATCAAAAACCCTTCCGACATCAATCGCAATCAGTGCTTCCTTGTATCTGTCCGGAAGCTCGCGCAAGTGTCGCGCCGGAGTTCCTATGCCTATGACCGTTTTTAGAGAGAGTTCATTTTCGAGTTTTTGCTCGATCATCTCAGCAATCTTCAAAAGGTATTTTAAATCAGCTGTCGGCGGCATTTCCTTTATCACAGCAATATCATTGTCGCCAACCGATATCACAAAATCATGGTGTCTGTCCGGGAATGAATCCTGAAGCAACTCTATCGCCGAAGGGTCGATTATAGAGCTATTGCGAATAACAAGAACACCCCTCATAATCTCGGACGCAAAACGCAACTCTTTAGCCCTCAGATATATATCGCCGGCCAAAACATTCTCAGTAACTATGTTCTTTACGAAAGTGCGTTTGTCGTGGTTTTCCTCAAAATAAATCCCTGCCTCACTTATGGCTATAGAAGCCATAATGCAAACAGTTCTGGCTAAATCATCTTCACCCTCTGAAAAAACCGAATAATCATCGGCAGCGCCTACACCCAGAGCCTTAAAAGTCCTGCCGCCGCTTTTGGTTGTAATATCGCTTCCGGGCTCAACAGTGGGCGACACTAAGCCTATGTTCGTGCCAATAATTGATAAATCACTGCTGGCAACGACCAACCCATCCGGGTCAACAACACCAATCGAACGTGTTGTGGCATCTTTCATCTGGATGATTACGCTTTGAAAAATCCTGCTAGACACAGTAGCCCCCCCTGACAAGGCACAGTATATGTCAAAATGACCATGTGCTCCTGTACGTTTTTAACATAATATACTAAAACATTACAGAATTCAATAGTAAATTACAGTAATTGTAATTTTTTTTACAATTTTGTTACTTCTGGAAAATCTTATTTATCTCGGTAATATCTATTGCTCTATACGCTCCCGGACTCAAATTTTCATCGAGTTCTAAACCGCCTATCGCAACACGCTTTAAAAACTTTACAGGTTTGCCAATTGCCGCCATCATCCGCTTTACCTGATGATATTTTCCCTCAAAAAGTGATACAAATGCTCCACCTTGCGTTTTTTCAAGCACCGCCGAAAGGCATTTGGTGCCATCACCAAGAACCAATCCATCGGCAAACGCAGCAATATCATCTGCACTGATATCACCATCAATTTCAACGAAGTAGCGTTTGGATACGCCCTTACCGGGTGAAATAATCATGTGGGCAAATGCTCCGTCATTGGTGAGAAGCAAAAATCCTTGCGCATCCTTGTCCAGACGACCCGCAGGATACAGTCCCACCTTTTTAAGCCTTTCATCCAGAAGTTCTATTACCGTTTTTTCATGTAAATCTTCTGTCGCTGAAACAAAGCCGGAAGGTTTATTCATCATGATGTAGAAAAATTTGCACCACTGCAAGGGCTTTCCATCCACCACAATCTGCACAACTTCAGGATCAAATTTTTCAGAATTTGACTTGACGATTAGGCCCCCGGCAGATACCTTGCCACTTCTTATTGCCGAAACCGCTTCTTTGCGCGAAAACAGACCGGTGTCTACCAATATCTTATCGATTCTTAGTCGTTTTTGCATAAGCCCCCTATACGAACAGGCGGCTATTGTAGCCGCCCATTCGAAACAAACTTAGTTTTTAAGACTTATTCTGTGATTTCGATAACAACACCGGAACCAACAGTACGTCCGCCTTCGCGAATAGCAAAACGCAGACCATGCTCAATCGCTATAGGAGTGATGAGTTCAACATCCATTTCGATGTTATCGCCAGGCATACACATTTCAACGCCTGCGGGCAGATTGATGACACCTGTTACGTCAGTTGTTCTGAAGTAAAACTGCGGTCTGTAGTTGTTGAAGAAAGGCGTATGACGGCCACCCTCGTCCTTAGACAGAACATAAACCTGACCTTTAAACTTCGTCAAAGGCTTGATGCTCTTTGGCTTTGCAAGCACTTGACCTCTCCAGATTTCATCGCGAGAAACACCGCGGAGCAATGTGCCTATGTTGTCGCCTGCTTCTGCATAGTCAAGCAGTTTTCTGAACATTTCGATGCCTGTAACGGTTGTTTCGCGTGGCTCTTCCATAAGTCCGACTATTTCAACTTTTTCGTTGAGGTTGATTTGACCGCGCTCAACACGACCTGTAGCAACTGTACCACGACCTGTGATGGTCATTGTATCTTCAACAGGCATGAGGAACGGAAGTTCTGATTTACGCTCAGGAGTTGGGATGTATTCATCAACTGCTGCCATGAGCGCCTTGATGCACTCATATTCAGGAGCGTGGAAGTCAGTGTTTGTTGATTCCAAAGCATTACGGGCACTGCCTTTGATGATTGGAATATCATCGCCTGGGAATTCGTACTTTGAAAGAAGCTCACGAATTTCCATTTCAACAAGCTCAAGAAGCTCTTCGTCGTCAACTTGATCAGCTTTGTTCATGAAAACAACAATCGCCGGAACGCCAACCTGACGCGCAAGCAGGATGTGCTCACGTGTTTGAGCCATTGGGCCATCTGCTGCGGAAATAACAAGGATTGAACCATCCATCTGAGCTGCGCCTGTAATCATGTTTTTGATATAGTCAGCATGTCCCGGGCAGTCAACGTGTGCATAGTGGCGATTATCTGTTTCATATTCGACATGTGCGGTGTTGATTGTTATGCCACGCTCACGCTCTTCAGGAGCCTTGTCGATTGTGTCATATGCCTCGAATTTAGCTTTACCTTGCAAACTCAGGAATTTTGTAATTGCGGCCGTCAGCGTAGTCTTACCGTGGTCAACGTGCCCAATTGTGCCGATGTTTACATGCGGCTTATTTCTTTCAAACTTTTGCTTTGCCATTTCTTAGAAATCCTCCTTACGATTCTAAAATTTTATTTATAGTATCCTCTTTTGAGCGGTATTCTACCGCATTTCTTTGCATTTTGCAACTATTAATTTCAATGCAATGCGGCTGCTTCGCCAGCTTGCTGAAACCTATAATTTTTTGCCGCTAATCAACTCATCTTGAAGTGATTTAGGCAGTTCAACATAATGACTGGGTTCCATCGCAAAGTTTCCTCTGCCCTGCGTATACGAACGCAATGATGTTGCATAACCAAACATGGTTGATAATGGTACGGCGGCTGTTATCTGCGCAGCGCCCATCTTCGTTTCCTGACCGGTAATCTGGCCACGTCTGGAGTTGATGTCACCCATAACATCACCCATATACTCTTCGGGAACAGTTACGGTAACATCCATAATCGGCTCTAAAAGTACGGGATCTGCTTTGAGCATCGCTTCCTTAAACGCCATACTTCCGGCGATTTTGAACGCAAGCTCGGACGAGTCAACATCGTGATATGAGCCATCATACAGTGTAACTTTCACATCAACGACTTGATACCCGTTGAGCACACCCGCCATCATCGCGCCTTGTATGCCCTGATCGACTGCAGGTATATATTCTTTCGGAATCACGCCGCCGGTGATTTTGTCAATAAACTCATATCCCTTGCCTGACTCATTCGGCTCCAGGATGATTTTGACATGGCCATATTGACCTTTACCACCAGTTTGTCTGACGTTCCTCATATCAACATTTGCAGTTGAGCGGATTGTTTCTTTGTATGAAACCTGAGGCTTGCCGATGTTCGCTTCTACTTTGAATTCACGAAGCAATCTATCGACGATAATCTCAAGATGCAGTTCTCCCATCCCGGCAATGATTGTCTGACCCGTATCTTCATCCGTATAGGTTTTGAAGGTTGGATCTTCTTCAACGAGTTTGGACAACGCCACACCCATCTTTTCCTGGCCTGCTTTTGTCTTAGGCTCAATTGCAACCCGGATGACAGGTTCGGGAAATTCCATGGACTCAAGGACTATCGGCTTTTTCTCATCACATAGTGTATCACCTGTGGTGGTGTCTTTCAAACCGACAGCCGCAGCAATATCACCTGTGTATGCAGCATCAATATCCTCTCGGTGGTTGGCGTGCATCTGCAAGATGCGTCCCAATCTTTCCCTTTTGCCCTTTGTTGAATTGTATATCATTGTTCCTGTATCCGCAAATCCGGAATACACTCGGAAAAACGACAATCTGCCAACATAGGGGTCTGTCATAATCTTAAATGCCAATGCGGAAAACGGAGCATCCTCTGTCGGCGCACGACTTTCTTCTTTGCCGGTATCGGGGTTTATGCCTATCATATCCGGAACATCAACCGGAGATGGAAGGTAGTCAACAATTGCATCCAACAGCTTCTGGATACCTTTGTTTTTATATGATGTACCGCAAACAACCGGAATCATACTTACAGCAAGCGTGGCTTTCCTTATCGCCGCTTTCAGAGAAACAGTGGAAATTTCCTCGCCTTCGAGATATTTTTCCATAATCTCATCGTCAAAATCAGAGACTGCTTCGATAAGTTTCTGCCGGTATTCCTGCGCTTGGGGAAGCAGGTTTTCCGGTATCTCTTCAACACGCATGTCTTTTCCAAGGTCGTCATAATAAACATCAGCTTTCATATCAACAAGGTCTATGATACCTCTGAAATCAGCTTCCGCTCCTATCGGCAGTTGGATTGGTATTGCGTTGGCTTTAAGCCTATCATGAACCATTCCTACAACATTGAGGAAATCAGCCCCTACAATGTCCATTTTGTTTACATATATCATACGGGGCACGTGATAGTGATCAGCTTGACGCCAGACTGTTTCCGACTGCGGTTCAACACCACCCTTGGCACACATAACCGCAACCGAACCATCTAAGACACGAAGCGACCGCTCAACCTCTACGGTAAAATCAACGTGACCGGGAGTGTCTATAACGTTTATACGATGTTCGTTCCAAATGCAAGTCGTTGCAGCAGAGGTGATCGTTATCCCGCGCTCCTGCTCCGCTGGCATCCAGTCCATTGTTGCCGCGCCCTCGTGTACTTCACCGAGTTTATAGGTTCTGCCTGTATAAAACAGTATGCGCTCGGTCGTAGTCGTTTTCCCCGCATCTATATGAGCCATAATGCCAATATTCCGCGTTTTTTCAAGCGGGTATTGCCTTGGCATATTTTTCAGCTCCTTTCATTGTCGTAGCAGACACGCAATAGCAAATTACAAATATCCCATTGATGCAATCTGCACTTGGTTATACTTGCGCTTTGCGGTTTGGGCATTACCATCTGTAATGCGCAAATGCTTTGTTGGAGTCTGCCATTTTGTGTGTATCTTCGCGTTTTTTAACGGCTGCACCGGTGCTGTTTGCAGCATCCATGATTTCGCCGGCGAGACGCTCTCTCATTGTCTTTTCGTTACGGGATCTTGCATAGCTGGTCAGCCAGCGTAACCCCAATGTCTGCCTTCTGTCGGCTCTGACTTCTATTGGCACCTGATATGTCGCACCACCTACGCGGCGGGCTTTAACTTCAAGCGTCGGCATGATATTCTCAAGCGCCGAAATAAACACGTCAAGCGGTGGTTTTCCGGTCTTTTCGCCGATGATATCAAATGCGCCATAGACGACTTTTTGAGCAACACCTTTTTTCCCGTCAAGCATTATGCTGTTCACAAGTCTTGTGACCATAACAGAATTATACTGGGGATCAGGCAAAACTTCTCTTTTGGGTACATTGCCTCTTCTGGGCACTATACTTCCCTCCTTCATACTTTTCAGACCTTGTTGCAAAAATCAATTTGTAATAGGTCCAATGATCTCACAGGTACTCCGGGAATACTTATGCTCCCGGCATCCGCGCCCGCTTTGAAGAGTGTAGAGTGATTGATAAAATTTATTGCACACTGTACATTTTACACTTTATATTTATGTAAATCTTCATGCTGGGCATAAAGGTTTCTTCTACTACGCTTTACCGGCCTTTGGCTTTTTGGCTCCATACTTCGAGCGCGATTGCATACGATCTGTTACGCCCTGCGTATCAAGCGTACCACGGATAATGTGGTAGCGAACGCCCGGAAGGTCTTTGACACGTCCGCCGCGAATCATTACGACTGAGTGCTCTTGAAGGTTATGGCCTACTCCGGGGATGTAAGCAGTCACTTCAAAACCATTTGTCAATCTGACACGAGCGATTTTTCTCAGCGCCGAGTTCGGTTTTTTCGGAGTTGAGGTTCTAACCGCTGTACATACGCCGCGCTTCTGAGGAGCTGATAAATCAGTTTCTCTGTTTTTTAGTGTATTCAGGCCTTTTTGCATCGCTGGTGAGTTCGATTTTGTCGCATGGGTTTGTCTGCCTTTTCTGACCAGTTGGTTAAACGTTGGCATTTTTTTCCTCCTTTCCAAAAAGATTATATTTTTGCGGATTCACAAAGTTTTTTATAAATCCGTAAAAACCATTTGATTGTTCACACGGAAAGAAATTTTAACACATTCACTGACAAACGTCAATGAAAATTTAAAGTGCATTCCCTGAGCCTATCAGTATCGAAAGATCTATATCCTCATTGACAACATCGTCCTGTCCGGTAACTTCTCCAAAAGCGCCCTCCGGTTTGTCGATATCACTGTCAAACCTTCGGTATATCGATAGCCCACTTCCCGCAGGAACAAGTTTACCGATAATGACATTTTCTTTTAGGCCTACAAGCCGGTCTACCTTGCCTTTTATGGCTGCTTCAGTCAGAACTTTTGTTGTTTCTTGGAATGAGGCTGCCGACAGGAATGATTCAGTCGCCAAAGACGCTTTGGTGATACCCATCAGAAGCGGAGAACTCACTGCCAAACGCAGCTCTGACTCACCTTTTTCGATTCTGTCGGATATCGCTTGATTTGCCAACTTGAAATCATTCAAATCAACGGTTGTGCCGGATAACAGCTCAGTGTCGCCACCCTCTTCAACTCTGACTTTGCGCATCATCTGACGCACAATGACTTCAATGTGCTTGTCATTGATATCAACACCCTGTTGACGGTAAACTCTCTGAACTTCTGAAATCAGGTATGACTGGGTTTCGGACTTTCCGAGTATGCGCATGACATCATGAGGATTAAGCGCACCCTCAGTCAACTTGGTACCCGCCATAACGATATCACCGCTCTTGACTCTTATACCGGCAGAGTATGGGGTTTGGTAAACTTTCGTTTCACCGCCTTCAGAGTGGGAAACACTTATTGCAACGAAAGCATTCTTGCGCGTTTCTTCGATTTCGACCTTGCCGTCAAGCTCTGATAAAATCGCCATTTTCTTTGGTTTACGGGCTTCAAACAGCTCCTCAACACGCGGAAGACCTTGGGTAATATCGTCACCCGCAATACCTCCGGTGTGGAACGTTCTCATCGTAAGCTGTGTGCCCGGCTCACCAATCGACTGGGCGGCAATAACACCTACAGCTTCACCTATTGAGACAGTTCCGCCAGTCGCAAGGTTCACACCGTAACATCTGGCGCAGATGCCGCTTTTTGATTCACAATCCATGACCGTTCGGATTTTCAAAGATGTAATGCCGTGTTCCAGCAACACGGCTGCATCAGCAGCGCTCAGCATATGTGATTTTTCGAACAGCAACTCCCCTGTTTTTTCGTCAATAACGTCATCTGTTGGGAAGCGTCCATGTATCACCTCAGCAAAAGTCTCAATCAGGCTTCCGCTCTCCACTACCTCATGCACGACGATTCCGTCAGTGGTGCCACAGTCATTCTCGCGCACAATAACATCTTGAGAAACATCGACAAGTCGTCTGGTCAGATAACCTGAGTCAGCAGTCCTTAGCGCCGTATCGGCAAGACCTTTACGCGCACCTCTGGAAGATACGAAGTATTCCAGAACTGTCAAACCCTCGCGGAAATTCGCTTTGATTGGAATCTCAATGGTTCGTCCGGCTGTATTGGCCATAAGTCCGCGCATACCCGCAAGCTGTCTGATCTGGTTCATACTTCCACGAGCGCCGGAGTTCGCCATCATATAAACGGGGTTGTATTCGTTGAGCGTATCTGTCAATTCATCGGTGACCGCTTTCGTGGTTTTTTCCCACTCTCTAACAACCAGGCGGTATCTTTCATCATCAGTTATAAACCCACGTCTATACTGTTTTTCGATGTCGATAACTTTCTTTTCGGTCTCTCTAATCAGTGGCCATTTTTTGTCAGGCACGGTCATATCTGCAATCGAAATCGTAATTGCACCTTGTGTTGAGAATTTGAATCCAAGCGCTTTAATCTTGTCAAGCACAGAGGCCGATCTGGTGAAACCATGTCGGGCAATGCATTGCTCAATAATCTTTGTCAAGTCATTCTTTGCGGTTCTAAAGTTGATTTCATATTCAAACATATGCTCGGGATTGGTGCGATCAACAAATCCCAAATCTTGTGGGATGGGTTCATTAAATATGATTCTGCCTACCGTTGTTTTAATGATTTTGCTCTCTTCAATGCCACCGATAAGTTTTGTGACACGAACGCTTATAGGGGCATGTATCCCAACATCTCCGCATTGATAAGCGATAAGCGCCTCTTCCGGTGAAACGAAAGCTTTGTTGGCTCCCTGCTCATCCTCACGCAGGAACGTGAGGTAATATGCACCCAGAATCATGTCATGTGTAGGCACGGTAACAGGTTGTCCATCTTTCGGGTGCAGCAGGTTGTTTGCCGACAACATGAGTATTCTGGCCTCTGCTTGAGCTTCCGCAGATAGCGGAACATGTATCGCCATTTGGTCGCCGTCAAAGTCGGCGTTGTATGCGGTACAGACAAGCGGATGCAGTTTGAGCGCACGGCCTTCGACCAAAATGGGTTCAAATGCCTGAATACCCAATCTATGGAGCGTCGGTGCACGGTTGAGCAACACCGGATGTTCTTTGATTACTACTTCAAGGGCATCCCAAACCTCAGTAAGCCCCTTGTCAACCATTTTCTTCGCATTTTTGATATTGTTGGAAACACCGTCTTCAACAAGCTTTTTCATAACGAAAGGTCGGAAAAGTTCTATGGCCATTTCCTTTGGCACGCCGCATTGATATAGCTTCAGTTCCGGGCCGACAACGATAACCGAGCGTCCCGAATAGTCAACGCGTTTGCCCAGAAGGTTTTGCCTAAAGCGTCCTTGCTTACCTTTGAGCATATCCGAGAGTGATTTAAGCGCTCTGGAGTTGGCTCCGGTTACAGCCCTGCCCCTTCTTCCGTTGTCTATGAGCGCATCAACAGCTTCCTGAAGCATACGCTTCTCGTTTCTGACGATGATGTCAGGCGCGTGGAGCTGCATCAGGCGCTTGAGTCGGTTATTGCGGTTTATAACACGGCGATAAAGATCGTTAAGATCAGAGGTTGCAAAGCGCCCGCCGTCAAGCTGTACCATTGGACGAATCTCCGGCGGTATCACAGGAAGGACATTGATAATCATCCAGGTCGGGTCATTACCTGATTGACGAAAAGCTTCCACCACTTCAAGTCTTTTGACCAACTTTGCCTTTTTTTGACCGGATGCCTCACGAGCTTCCACTTTAAGCTGTTCTGAGAATTTTTCTATGTCAATATCTGCAAGAAGATCTCTAATCGCTTCTGCGCCCATTCCGGCTCTGAAATCATCTTCATATTTCTCGCGCATTTCACGATATTCTTTTTCTGTCAGAATTTGGTTTTTACGCAACGGTGTATCACCTGGATCGATAACAATGTATGTTGCAAAGTACAATACTTTTTCCAGAATTCTTGGAGTCAAATCTAAAAGCAGACCCATGCGCGATGGGATTCCTTTAAAGTACCAAATATGGGAAACAGGCGCCGCAAGCTCTATGTGACCCATACGCTCACGGCGAACATTTGATTTTGTGACCTCAACACCACAGCGGTCGCAAACCTTGCCTTTATAGCGGATTTTCTTAAACTTACCGCAATGGCATTCCCAATCCTTGGTTGGTCCAAATATCTTTTCACAGAACAGACCATCACGCTCCGGTTTGAGCGTCCTGTAGTTGATGGTCTCAGGTTTCTTTACTTCGCCATTTGACCAACTTTTTATCATTTCTGGTGAAGCAAGCCCTATTTGCATTGCCTCAAAAGGTAAGAAGCCCATTATTCGCTTTCCTCCTTTACAAAACTTTCATCAGGGTTTTCGAGTTCAAAATCGTCATCAAACACGTCATCAGGCAATGGAATGTCCTCGTCTTCGTCTTCTTCTAGCGTTCCACTTTCTTCAGGGAACAGTGCCTCCTGCTCTTCGCCATCTTCAATGTGATATCCTTGAGCCTCAAACTCACCTTCATCACCTTTGAAAATGCTTCGGTTGTCGCGAACATCAGCATCATCGCCATCATCACCTCGAAGCTCGACTTTGTTTCCGTCTTCATCCAAAACACGTACATCCAAACAAAGCGATTGCAGTTCTTTAACAAGAACTTTAAATGACTCCGGCACACCAGGTTTGGGTATATTATGTCCTTTTACAATGGCTTCATACGTCCTGACTCTGCCGGTGACGTCGTCAGACTTGACCGTCAATATCTCTTGCAAGGTATATGCCGCACCGTATGCTTCAAGAGCCCAAACTTCCATTTCTCCGAAACGCTGCCCACCAAACTGGGCTTTTCCTCCGAGGGGCTGCTGTGTTACCAGGCTGTATGGGCCTGTCGAACGCGCATGGATTTTATCATCCACCAGATGGTGCAACTTCAAAAAGTAAACATAACCGACAGTTACCGGGTTATCAAACTCTTCGCCGGTGCGCCCGTCATACAAAACGCTCTTGCCGTCCTCACGAAGTCCTGCAAATTTTAGGGTGTCCCAAATATCCTGCTCGTTTGCACCATTGAATATTGGTGTTGCAACTTTCCAGCCCAATGTCTTGGCAGCGTAGCCAAGGTGAACCTCAAGAACCTGGCCAATGTTCATTCGAGAAGGAACACCAAGTGGGTTGAGTACGATGTCAAGCGGCGTGCCGTCTGGCATATAAGGCATGTCCTCTTTGGGCAAAATTCGAGAGACAACGCCTTTGTTTCCGTGGCGTCCTGCCATCTTGTCACCAACGCTGATTTTACGTTTATGCGCAACATAACAGCGGACGACCATGTTCACTCCAGGGTTGAGTTCATCGCCATTTTCGCGTGTAAAGACTTTTACATCAACTACGATACCACTTTCACCATGCGGAACTTTTAGCGATGTATCTCTGACTTCTCTTGCCTTTTCTCCGAAAATAGCACGCAGGAGGCGTTCTTCCGCCGTCAGGTCGGTTTCACCTTTCGGGGTCACCTTTCCAACCAGAATGTCTCCGGCCTGTACCTCGGCACCAACACTGATGATGCCTCTTTCATCCAGATACCGCAGAGCATCTTCACCAACACCCGGGATATCTCGCGTGATTTCTTCCGGGCCTAGCTTTGTGTCTCGGGCATCAATTTCATGCTCTTCGATATGGATAGATGTAAAAACATCGTCCATAGCCAGTCGCTCATTGATCAGAATCGCATCCTCATAGTTGTAGCCTTCCCACGTCATAAAGCCAACAAGGATATTTTTTCCGAGTGAAATCTCACCTTCACAGGTAGACGGGCCGTCAGCAATTATCTCACCTTTGTGTACGCGGTGTCCGACATTTACAATCGGGCGCTGATTCGTGCAAGTGCCTTGGTTGCTTCGCGCAAATTTGGTCAGAAAATGATCAACCAAGCCCAAACTGTCGTATTTTACGGATATGCGCGTGGAGGAAACATAGGTGATCACCCCATCATCCTGCGCTGAAAGCACAACTGTTGAGTCTACTGCACATTTATGCTCAATGCCGGTTGCAACTATAGGTGCCTCAGGCATCAGTAGCGGCACGGCCTGCCTCTGCATGTTTGCGCCCATGAGCGCCCTGTTTGCATCGTCGTTTTCAAGAAATGGAATCATGGCTGTAGCGATTGAAACCATCATGGCCGGAGATATATCAACAAAGTCGATTCTGTCACGGTTTACTTCCATAATCTCGTCGCGATAACGACAGGTTATACGCTCATTGAGCAGACAGCCATTTTCATCAACAGGTTCAGTGGCTTGCGCTATGATGTATTGATCTTCCATATCGGCAGTCAAGTATACGATTTCGTCTGTAACCCGATGTGTCTCTTTATCTACCTTGCGGAATGGAGCAATCATGAATCCATATTCGTTGACACGCGCATAGGATGCCAAATAGGATATCAGACCGATATTTGGACCTTCCGGCGTTTCGATAGGACACATGCGGCCATAGTGACTGTAGTGAACGTCACGCACATCAAAGCTTGCACGCTCCCGGGAAAGCCCTCCCGGCCCCAGTGCCGAAAGTCTGCGCTTGTGCGTCAGTTCTGCAAGTGGGTTCGTCTGATCCATAAATTGTGAAAGCGGAGACGACCCGAAAAATTCTTTTATTGCAGCAGTCACCGGTCGTATATTAATGAGTGACTGCGGAGTGATGATGTCTAAATCCTGGAGCGTCATGCGTTCGCGGATTACACGCTCCATTCGGGAAAAGCCGACTCTGAACTGATTTTGAAGCAGCTCTCCAACACTGCGCATACGCCTGTTGCCAAGATGGTCTATATCGTCCGGCTCACCTATGCCATGTGCAATACATCCCAGATAGTTGACTGATGCGAATATATCGTCTGGAATGAGGTGTTTGGGTATGAGGTTGTCGATGTTTTCCAATATTGCATCTTTGAGGGCTTCTTCATCACCACCGCATTGGTCAATGAGTTCACGAAGGACAATAAAACGCACCCGCTCTTTGATGCCCAGTTCAAGTGGGTCAAAGTTAACAAATCCGTCCATCCTGACCATACCATTGGCAAAGACCTTGACCTCACGTCCGTCTACATGCACATATGCATCATTTACACCACGGGCATCAAGCTCTTCAGCTCTGGCACGTGTCAAACGTTCACCCGCCTCGGCGATGATTTCTCCAGACATTGGGTCTGCAACCGGCTGTGCCAGAACTTGACCTGAAAGCCTTGGCCAAATCGCCAGCTTTTTGTTGAACTTATAACGTCCTACTGTAGAAATATCATATCTGCGCGAGTCAAAGAACAGGTTATTTAGCAATGTCTGCGCACTGTCTACCGTAGGTGGATCGCCCGGACGCAGTCTTTTATATAGCTCGATTAGCGCTTCATCACTGGTGCGGCAAGTGTCTTTTTCAAGAGTTGCGATGATGCGTTCATCGTTGCCGAAAATCTCTTTGAGCTGTTCGCTTGTTTCAGCTCCATTTTCAGCGCCTGATGCGGATAGCCTCGAGTACACATTGTCATTTTGCCTCCCCACGGCACGAAGCAGCCAAGTAATGGGCAGTTTTCTATTCTTATCTACTCTGACAAAAAAACCATCGGAAGCGTCGGTCTCATATTCGAGCCAAGCTCCTCTGTAAGGGATGAGTGTTGCGGAATAAACTGTAACAGCGGTTTTGAGGTCATTTTTACGCTCATAATAAACACTGGGTGAGCGGATGATCTGTGAAACAACAACACGCTCGGCACCATTAATGATGAATGTACCGGCGTTGGTCATTATTGGGAAATCACCCATGAAGATTTCCTGTTCTTTGATTTCCTCTGTTTCTTTGTTGCGAAGCCTTACGCTGACTTTAATGGGGGCAGCGTATGTGGCGTCGCGAGCTTTACATTCCTCAACAGAGTACTTGGGGTTTTCATTCATGTTGAAGTCGATAAAAGATAACTCAAGACTCCCTGAGTGGTCTGTAATCGCTGCAACGTCGCGGAACACTTCTCGGAGTCCTGTTTCAAGGAACCAATTGTAGGAATGCTTCTGGACCTCCAGAAGATTTGGCATTTCTTGGACTTCGTCGGTTTTTGCATAACTTTTGCGTAAGGTCTTGCCATATACCACGTCTTTAGGCATCTGCTTCACTCCTATATTTATCTAAATTATATAACTTTCAGCTAGTTGCGACACACGCGGCAATGTTGTTACGTTTCCACTTCCCTAGTATTGACAACTTGCAAATGAGGTGTTAGAATACCCCCAATGGGGATGTTATGCTCCTCGCATGCGCGCATGCAACGACCCATTTTACCATGAAAATACGGTTTGTCAAGTAGTTTTTTACTGTTTTCCGTTTTTTCTATTTTTTCTCAGAAACAGATACTGTTTCTTTTTTTTATGCAAAAATCCCCGAGCATAGTGCCGAGCACATAATAAAAGGTATTAACCCCAGGGCAGACCCCTGGATCCCGCACTTCGTGCGTGTTGCGCGGCAAAGACCGCGCTGTTTTGAACCTTGTGATATCTGCGCTCGTTCGGTCATGACCGAGCTTGGCTCGGTCGCGACGCTCTCTTCGCTTGATTATCCTTGCGAAATCTGCGCTCGTTCGGTCATGACCGAGCTTGGCTCGGTCGCGACGCTCTCTTCGCTTGATTATAAATTAGTCCATTAATCGTATTGTTGTTGCGCTAAAAACGAAGTATACTATCGTCGGCAAGTTAAATCGAAGGCGGTCGCTGAAAGTGATATCATGATGGAGCAAAAACTCAAAGCCATGCTTGATGCATCACCTGTCTTATGTGCAATATTTGATGATAACTTCAACATTACAGATGTCAATCAAGAAGCAGCAAATATGCTAAAATTAGCTCACAAGCGCGATTATATCGAAAGATTCTTCGACCTTTCACCGGAATATCAGCCGGACGGAATGCGTTCACGTGAAAAAGCACCAATAATTATCCGCAATGTCCTCCAAACCGGGCATGGATTTGTGCCTGAATGGATGCACATAACTACAGATGGCGAATACATCCCTGTCGAGGTACATCTCAAACGCGTCAAACTTGGCGGTAAGTTTGTCGTAATCGTCTATGCCCGGGATTTGCGCATGGAACGAGAAATGCTCGCCAAACTGGAAGCCGCGATCAGCAAAGAACAAACCGCCAATAATGCAAAAACGAAGTTTCTTTCAAATATGAGCCACGAGATACGCACCCCCATGAACTCAATTCTTGGCATTGCAGAGCTTCAATTGCAAAAGGACATACACCCTCCTGAAACCGAAGAGGCTTTTACCAGAATTCATAATTCCTCAAGTTTGCTGCTCAAAATCATTAACGATATACTCGACCTTTCTAAAGTCGAAGCAGGAAAGCTTGAAATCGTGCCCGCACCATATGATACAACAAGTCTTATTGTCGATACAGTACAGCTGAATCTGATGAATATCGGAAGCAAAAATATAGATTTTTCATTGCATGTTGATGAGCATCTACCAAAGAGTCTCATTGGCGATGAGATTCGTGTCAAGCAAGTTTTAAACAATATACTTTCCAACGCTTTCAAGTATACTTTGGAAGGGGTTGTCACCTTATCAATATCATCTGAACATCGGGCAAACACTGATGATATAACGCTAATTTTTATTGTGCGCGATACCGGCCAAGGCATGACGAAAAAGCAACGCAACGAGCTCTTTGTTACATTCAAACGCTTTAATTTGAAGCGCAATCGCTCTATCGAGGGCAGCGGTTTGGGGTTGACCATAGCTCATGAACTCATACAAATGATGGATGGAGACATCACCGTTGAAAGCCAGCCTAAAAAAGGCAGCACATTCACCATCCGCCTGCCCCAGCGAAAAAATACGGATCATGTTTTAGGCCCGGTTGTCACTGCGAGCCTACAAGACCTTGAAGACACACAAAAGTCGCTAAAAAAGATTTCCAAATTAAACCGTGAACCTATGCCCTACGGCCGTGTGCTTGTCGTTGACGATGTGGAGTCTAATTTATATGTTGCTAAAGGCTTTTTAATGCCCTATAAAATCGCAGTGGAGACTGCTGACAGCGGCGCTCAAGCGATTGCAAAAATTGAGGCAAATCAAGCATACGACATTATATTTATGGATCATATGATGCCTGATATGGATGGTATTGAAACAACAAAAAAGATACGCGAACTGGGTTACAAACATCCTATTGTGGCTTTGACCGCAAATGCCCAGAGTGGGTTCGGTCAATTGTTTTTTGAAAATGATTTTTCTGGCTTTATATCCAAACCTATTGACATATATCAGCTTGATCAATGTCTCATCCGCTTTATTCGCGATAAACAACCGCAGCAAGTGATTGAAAACGCAAGAAATAAGTCTGTTTACAAAAGCAGTATGGCTCAAAGTGAAGCCAACTTGCCGAATGCCTTAATTGAATCTTTTCTGCGAGATGCAAAAAGGACTGCGGAAATATTGCAAGACATAGTAATGCAAAGTGAAATAAGCCCGGATTCTTTAAAAACATTTATTGTTGTTACTCATGCCATAAAAAGTGCCTTACTCAATGTCCGAATGTCAGCACTTTCTGTTTTGGCAGGCACTTTGGAGGCGGCCGGTCGCGAGGCAAAGTTAAATGTGGTTAAGGACGGTACACCAAAATTTCTGACATTGCTTTTTGAGGTAATCAATGATTTGGAAGCCAAACATGGCAGAAGCTGTACATATGAGGACAAGGATCCGGATTTCCTGCGTGAGCAGTTGCTTTTGATCAAAGAGGCTTGTAATCATTATGATATTGAGCAGGCCGACAACGCACTTGAAAGAGCAAGAACAATTGATTCCTCAGCTCAAACCGCTGCGCTTTTGGCGTCTATCTCGGATCACTTGCTTTGCGGCGAGTTCGAGGAAGCCGCCGAACTTATAGGGTGATGAGCGTAAATCCCTATCGCCTGACAGCAGCTCTTTTCGATGCTTTTCACTCCGTTTTCCTGTTCAAACGGTTATTCCTGAGGTGCAATCTTGAACACGCAACAAAAAACAATTTTTATAGTTGATGACAACAGAACGAACCTGATTGTCGGCAAGAGCGCATTGTCAGGTGCATATCATGTCTATACCATCATTTCAGGGGCAAGGATGTTTCAAATCCTAAAAAAAACGATACCTGATTTGATTCTGCTTGATTTGGAAATGCCGGAAATGAGCGGATATGATATTTTGAATAGACTTAAATGCGATATCGGCACTGCGCATATTCCTGTTATATTTCTCACCGCTTTAAGCGGTGAGGATACCGAACTTAAAGGGCTGACAATGGGTGCTGTGGATTATATTACAAAGCCTTTTTCACCGCCACTGCTGCGTAAACGCATAGAGCTTCACCTTCAGCTTTTTGATTATAGAAATAACCTGGAGCATATGGTCAAAGAGAAAACCAGTGAGGTTGTTTCATTAAAAAACTCAGTCCTCAAAGCGATTGCAGAGCTTGTGGAATACCGGGATTCGACAACCGGAAATCATATCGACAGAACTCAGCGTTATATTAAAATCTTACTTGATGCAGCAAAGCGGTTCGGTCTTTATCAGCAAGAGCTCTCTGTTATGGACGAAGATCTGGTATTGCAATCTTCTCAGCTGCATGATGTCGGCAAAATCTCTATAAGAGATTCTATATTATTAAAGCCCGGCAAGCTCGTCGCGCATGAGTTTGCTGAAATGAAAGCGCACACTACGTTTGGTGAGCGCATCATTTTGAGTATTAAGGAAAGTACGACTCATAGTGATTTTCTGGAATATGCCAGAATTTTTGCCATATCACATCATGAAAAATGGGAGGGTTCCGGTTATCCTAAGGGGCTTAAGGGGTATGACATTCCCCTGCTTGGCCGAATCATGGCTATTGCTGATGTGTATGATGCGCTTGTTACAGACAGGCCGTATAAGAAGGCTTATGCGCACACAAAGGCCGTGGAGATGATCAAGGCCGGAAGCGAGACTCATTTTGATCCTGCGCTGGTGGATTTGTTCGCTAAAGCAGAGGATGCGTTTCAGGGAGTTCAGTTGTAGCGCGCGCGTCGTTCTGCAATGCACAATATTGCTGTAGGGGTGAACTGTGTTCGCTCGCACCTCACCCCACTGATTCATACAACGCTTCAAGCCTGTCAATATAAGACCGCAAAGCCGTTCGTAATGCAATACTGTCATTTTGTGTCGCAATTGCGCGCAATGCTGCAGAAAAATCATCGGTCATTTGACCAAACATTTTCTCCAAAGGATGTATATCTGCATCATCGGCATCCGAGGATTCTGCAGCCATAAGCGCTCTTTCCTCATTTCGCCTGGCCATAAATGTACCGTCCTCTATTCCAAGAGCAATCTCTCTGATTGTTTCTTCCGGCTCACTGTGCCACTGACGTATTTCCTGTCGGGTTATTCTCGTATCTCCGGCAAGAATGGTCCGCTTTGCATCTGGCGAATGCGCACCAATTGCACTGATGGAGTTTGCCAGTTGGGAGTCACGGATTATTGTGTTTCGGGACACGTTATAATGCTCAGCAAGCCGCCTCGCCGTCGAGCCTTCGTTCAAAGTCTCAATTTGGGACTTATCATGTTCATATGAACGCCTAGCTGTCGTGCTCTGCACTAATTTCTCCATATTATAGTGCAGTCCTCTAAAATAACTGAGGTGCTTAGGTTCGAGATTTCGTCGTGACACCTGCATCTTGATAATCCATATCACAACATCTTCCCTTGAATCAAAGTCCATACTGATTGTGTCAAACGCTAGATTGTGCTCCTTTATTATTCCATACCTGTTGTGTCCGTCAATCAAAATTCCATTCCATAAAACCAGCGGGTGAATACAGCCATCACGCAAGAGTTGTTCTTCAAGCCCTGCCAACTCCATATCGTCCAGAGGCGGAAGCAGCATCTTAAACCCTTCGTCGATGATGATTTCGGAAATATCAATAGCCATATCTATATACCTCTCTCAAAATATTTTTATATGGACGGTTTCACAATGTCCAAGGTCAATTATTCAATGATATTGAGCACTCCTACCCTCTCAAAAAATAAACGCTGATTGGGTTGCCTAGAGAAGCGCAAGTCAATCAGCGTTTTAGCGTTACTATCTACTGAGCAGCTCAGCATTGTATTTGTGGGCTTCATCCAGCAAAATCGGGATATTGTCCGGATAATACGATAATGTCTGCACAATCAAATTTTTCTTAGGCCAGAACAAATCAAGCACACGACGCATTTCCTTGCGCAACGCTTCTTCGGTCGCGCTGCTCAGGTGCACAAGGTTATTCAGTCCGCGACAAAAAATCACTCTGTCGCCAAAGGCTTCCTGCGCTTTTTCCTGATTGTTTATGCCGCCTTGAAACGGCTGAATAATATCAGCACCGATTTCTATGAGGTCTTCAATAAAATCCTCCATGCAGCCGCAGCTATGATACATCACATAAATGTCATTGTCATGAATAGACTTAATAATCTTCTTGTCAAACGGCTTTATAAACTCCCTGTACATTTCCATCGAAATAAGCGGGCCGTTACTGGAGCCTAAGTCGTCCATGACAAATACCGTATCCGGTTTGTAGTGGGTCGCTATCTTTTCATAAAATTTAATTCTAAAGTCAGCCAGAGCGTCCATAATTTCAAGGCAAAGCTCCGGTTCTTCAATTAGTGCCACAAATGTCTCTGCCATCCCATAAAGCTGAAAGAAACGCTCATATGCTCCACTGTCTGTAAAGATGTGCAGGGCTTTGTTTTCTCTGTCAAAATTTTCTAAATCTTTCTTTGCCCCTGCTTCCCAATCTATGGCATCCAAGTCCGGAAACTTTATCTGCTCCCTCCATTTGGACAAATCGGTCAGTGGAAGTGGGTGACCCGGTGTTTGAGCATAACCTTGTATATCATGGTCAAATGTCCAATGGCATCCAAACCAGTCATATCCGTCTACGCCATTTGGCGTCGGTCTGTCTTTTATCGGGGTCGGGACGATTCCAAGCATACAGTCGGCCATTATGGGTGCCCACTTCGCTTCGCCCGTTCTTTTTAATACGTGGAGCAAATTTTCTCGCTCTGTCATAGCTTTTCCTTCTTTCATTTGATAATTTTAATAATAAGCAACTGCCTCCTTATTGTCAATCAAAAACAGTAACTTGGATTCAGGAGTCCGCACGCTCATTGAACACCTTATCAATCTGGAGTGCTGGGGTGTTACTAATGATTTTCAGGGATGCTCTAAGCTTCCTGTGAAGATTCCCCTCCTTGGAGGGGTGCCACGAAGTGGCGGGGTGGTGCTCTTTTATCTCGCCCCCAA